>WFUQ01000139.1 GCA_015484935.1 Gammaproteobacteria bacterium | reverse complement strand
GCCAGTCTGTTATCAGGCTGTGCGAGTTCACCGAAGTTTGATGTCGAAAACATCGATATGAAATTGATGCCGGCCGATGTGATCGCGCAACCTGAACGGAGTTTTCACAAAACGGTTCTGTGGGGTGGTACGATTCTGGATACGCGCAATCTGGACAAGCAGACTCAGATAGAGATCCTGGCTTATCCGTTAAAGTTTTCACAACGACCGGACCAGACACAGACACCATTAGGCCGTTTCATCATACGCCAGGCAGGTTATCTTGAACCTGTCGATTTTTCGCAGGGACGTATGTTGACGGTTGCCGGTGATGTGATCGAGGTGACGGAGGGGCGAGTCGGAGAGAGTAGTTACCGCTACCCGGTGATACGCGCAGAACAGATCCATCTGTGGTCTGAGGATGCGGGTGAGGTCAGAACCAATTTCAGCCTTGGTATCGGTATCAGGTTATGATGGCTCTGCCTGAGAATGACTAGAGACCGTTATGGCAGAAGTAATCCCTTTCAAGAAAAAAAGACCGGGAGAAAAACACAAGGGTAATACCTTGTGCAAGAACGGTTTCCATAAATGGGAAAGACTGGATGAGAAACCGTTTGATTCCAGACAGGGGAAACTGGTGACGGCATACCGATGCAAGCGTTGCGGCATCAGGAAAAATAAAGCGTTATGATGCGAGCCTGATCGTTCAGTCGGTTATGACGTCTTGCGCGGGCTGATATAATCAGCCTTTTATTTTGAATTCGATACTACCTTGGATATCCAGTCGCTCCACAACCAGCTCGAACACTGTATGTTGCGAGACGTGTTCCGGTTTCGTCGCAGACTGCAGGCGCTGAAAAAAACCAGATCTGCACAGCAGGACAAGCTGGAAAAACTGTCTCGTGAGATCGAGCAGTCGATAGCGATGACGACCGTGCGCAGACAGAATCTGCCTGTAGTCAGTTACCCCGAAGACCTGCCCATCGCGCAGAAGCAGGAGTTGATCAAGAAGACCATCCAGGAAAATCAGGTCACCATCCTGTGCGGAGAAACCGGTTCGGGTAAAACCACACAGCTACCCAAGATATGTCTGGATATCGGTCTCGGTGTCCGCGGCAAGATAGGTCATACCCAGCCGAGACGACTGGCGGCAAGAGCGGTGAGTCAGCGTATCGCGGAAGAACTCGAGCTGGAAGCGGGCAATCAGGTCGCCTACAAGGTCCGGTTTTCTGATCAGAGTGATGACAGCAGTTATATCAAGTTGATGACCGATGGTATCCTGCTCGCCGAATGCAATCATGATCCCTTCCTGAATCAGTACGACACCATCATCATCGATGAGGCGCATGAGCGTAGTCTGAACATCGATTTTCTGCTGGGTTATCTGAAACGTCTCATCCGCAAACGAAAAGACCTGAAAGTCATCATCACCTCTGCGACCATCGACCCTGACCTGTTCGCCAGACATTTCGATAACGCACCGGTGATCAATGTGTCCGGCAGGACCTATCCAGTGGAGGTACGATATCGCCCCTTTATGTCGGCCGATTCAGAATCGAAGAAAGACATGCAGGACGGTATCATCGATGCGGTGACAGAACTTTCGAAAGAGAGTCGTGGCGATATCCTGGTGTTCCTGAGTGGCGAGCGTGATATCCGCGAAACACAGGATGCACTCAACAGAGAGATGCAGCGTAGTAGCAACAGACATACGTGGGATAACACAGAAGTATTGCCCCTGCTGGCGAGATTATCCAATGCAGAACAGAACCGGATATTCCATCCCTGTGGCAAGCGCCGTATCGTACTGGCGACCAATGTAGCTGAAACCTCATTGACCGTACCGGGGATAAAGTACGTGATCGATTCAGGACTGGCGCGAATCTCCCGATATTCATGGCGTAGCAAGATACAACGCCTGCCGATAGAGAAGATATCACAGGCATCGGCGAATCAACGCAAAGGTCGTTGTGGGCGATTGTCTGACGGCGTGTGTATTCGCCTGTACGACGAAGAAGACTTTACGCAGCGTGCGGAATTCACCGAGCCCGAGATCCAGCGTACCAATCTGGCGGCGGTGATATTGCAGATGGAAAATCAGCGCCTGGGCCATATCGATGATTTTCCGTTCGTCGAACCACCGGAACAACGCCTGATAAATGATGGTTACAGATTGTTATTCGAACTGGGTGCGATCGATAACAGCAACCGAGTCACTGCAAGCGGTAAACAGATAGCACGTCTGCCGATCGATCCCAGATTGGCACGTATGCTGATACAGGCAAGCGATGAGGGTGCTTTGAATGAAGTACTGATCATCGTATCGGCACTGGCGACACAGGATCCGCGCGAGCGTCCTCTCGACAGACAACAGCAGGCCGACGAGAAACACGCTGTCTTCCGGGACAAGGCATCGGACTTCATCTTCTATATCAATCTGTGGAATGCGTATTTCGAACAGAAACAGCTGTTGTCGAACAATCAATTACGCAAGTGGTGCAAGCAGAACTTTATCGCCTGGATGCGCATGCGTGAATGGATAGATACGCACCATCAGATATGCAGCATGCTGAAACAGTCAAAGATATGTTCTGGTGAGAACGCGGCAGACTACGATGCTATCCATCAGTCATTGCTGACCGGGTTGCTGGCAAACACAGGGTTCAAACAGGAAGAGAAAGAATTTCTGGGTGCACGTAACAAGAAGTTCACAGTGTTTCCCGGTTCAACATTATTCAAGTCACCACCGAAGTGGATGATGTCTGCCGAGATAGTGGAGACGACGCGGGTGTATGCACGTACCAATGCGAAGATAGATGTGGCTTGGATCGGACGACACGCGAAACATCTGCTTAAGTACCATTACAGCAACCCGCACTGGGAGAAGAAACGTGCGCAGGTGGTGGCGAGTGAGCAATCGACACTCTATGGTCTCATCATCAACCCTGACAGGAAAGTCAATTATGCACGCATCGACCCGCGTGTGGCGCGTGAGATATTTATCCGTGATGCACTGATACGCGGTGACCTGGTAAGTAAAGCCGGGTTTTATCAGCACAACAGAGAACTTGTCGAACGACTGGAAGCACTGGAAGCGAAATCACGCCGCCGTGATATCGTCGTCGATGAACAGGTGTTGTTCGAATTCTATGACCGGCATCTATCGCAGGATGTACATAGTGGTGCAGCACTGGATAAATGGTCGCGCCATCATACTGAAGCCACGAAAAAACTGTTTCTGAAAGAAGAGGATCTGGTGCGCGATGATGCCGGGCAGGTCTGTGATGACCAGTTCCCGGATACCATAACACTGAATGGTTCACGCTATCCGGTCGAATATCACTTCGACCCGGGTAATCATTGTGACGGTATCACGCTGGTCACGCCGGTAGCGGGACTGGCAGCCCTTAACCCGCAGCGTTGTGAATGGTTGATACCGGGGCTGTTACTGGAAAAGATGACGGCATTGATACGCTCGCTACCCAAACAGTTACGGAAGAACTTCGTGCCTGCACCAGACTTTGCCAGAACCTGTCATGAAGCATTGCAACCCTGTGACAGATCCTTGTGTACGGAGATGGCGCTGCACCTGAAAAAAATAACCGGTGTGCAGATACCGTATGACGCATGGGACATGGAATCACTGCCGACACATCTGGCTATGAACTTCCGGGTGATCGACCGTGAAGGCAAGACGACATTACAGGGGCGTGATCTGTCTGCTCTGCAACAACAGCTGGCCGGCAGTCATGAAACGATGCTGGATGAAACAGTGACAGCACAGACACAGTACGGTCAGGACGATGTGGGCGCAGAAGTCATCGGCACGCTAGAGGAGGAGATCGAACTGGAGATGCAGGGCGTATGCATCAAGGCGTTTCCCTCGCTGGTGGTGGAGGGGAAGCAGGTGAATGTGCGTGCATTGGAAAACCAGCGGATAGCCGAGTATGAAACGCACAGAGCGCTGCGGCAGCTGGTGGTCAATCGCTTACGTGTGCAGTTCAAGCAACTTAGGGCATCGCTGCCGGATATCGACAAGCTGTGTCTGAAGTATCGTGATCTGGGTAGTTGTGAGCAACTGAAATTCGAGCTCGTCGATATCATCATCGATGAGCTTTTTCTGTCTGAACCGATAGGTTCACATGATGAGTTCGAGAGCCGGATCGAGCAGGGTAAGGCAGGGTTGTATGATGCTGCAGAAAGATGGAGTCGGTTGTTAGGGGATATTCTTGATGAGTATCGTGCAGTCAAAAAACAGATGAAAAATCCGGGGCTGTCACAGCTCGATACGGTTGCGGATATCCAGCTGCAACTGAATCATCTGTTCACGAAAGATTTCATCAGTCATACCGACAAGCAGTGGTTGCAGCAGTACCCGAGATATCTGAAGGCGATCAACATGAGGCTGGACAAGTCGGCGCACAATATGTCGCGTGATCGACAACTGCGGATCGATTTTTCCGGCTTGTGGGAGGCGTATACAAAACGTAATGAGAGGATGCAGCAGGCGCATACCGAGTCAGGGCAACTGAATCATTATCGCTGGATGCTTGAGGAATATCGGGTGTCGCTGTTTGCGCAGGAACTCAAGACCCGGTTTCCGGTGTCAGAGAAACGATTGAAGACATTCTGGAACGATATATCCGATACCTGAGTCAGCGTCTGTCGATAGCGACATAGTCACGTGGACCATGTCCGGTATAACGCTGGCGTGGTCTGCCTATCTTGTGCACCGGACTGGTGATCATCTCGTTCCATTGTGCGACCCAGCCTGCTGTGCGCGCCAGTGCGAACAACACGGTGAACATGGAAGTGGGGAAGCCCATCGCCTGCAGGATGATGCCGGAATAGAAATCGACATTGGGAAACAGTTTCTTCTCGATGAAGTATTCATCTTCCAGTGCGATACGTTCCAGTTCCATCGCCAGTTCGAACAGCGGCTGATTCATCGCGTCTAACTCTTTGAGGACAGCGTGTGCAGAGTCCTTGAGGACATTGGCGCGTGGGTCGTGATTCTTGTAGACGCGATGTCCGAACCCCATCAACCGGAAAGGATCGTTTCTGTCTTTCGCACGTGCGATGAATTCAGGGATATGTTCCTTGCTGCCGATCTGGTTGAGCATGGTCAATACAGCTTCGTTGGCACCGCCATGTGCCGGCCCCCACAAGGATGCGATACCTGCTGCGATACAGGCGAACGGGTTCGCCTGAGATGAACCGGCGAGGCGGACAGTAGAGGTGGAAGCGTTCTGCTCATGGTCGGCATGCAGGATGAATATCTTTTCCAGTGCAGTGGATAGCACAGGGTTGGGTTCGTAATCGTTCGCGGGTACCGAGAACAACATCTTGAGAAAATTTTCGGTGTAGCTGAGTTTGTTGGTCGGATAGATGAACGGCTGACCGATAGTATATTTGTACGCCATGGCGGCGATCGTCGGCATCTTGGCGATGAGCCGCATCGAAGCCAGATGCCGCTGTTCGGCATCATGTATATCGAGACTGTCGTGGTAGAAAGCGGACAAGGCACCGACTACCCCGACCATGATCGCCATCGGATGCGCATCGCGGCGGAAGCCGCTATAGAAACGTATCAGCTGCTCATCGACCATGCTGTGTGTCTCTATCTCATGCTTGAATCTATGCCACTGATCGTCAGAAGGCAGTTCACCGTTGATGAGCAGATAGGCGACTTCCAGAAAGTTACTCTGTTCGGTGAGCTGCTCGATGGAATAACCGCGATGCAATAATATCCCCTGTACACCATCGATGAAGGTGATCTCGGAGTCGCAGCTGCCGGTAGAGGTGAAACCTGGATCGTAAGTGAAATATCCCAGTTCACGGTACAGGGTCTGTATATCGATAACATCCGGGCCCAGTTCGCTGTGCAGTATCCTGAAATCGACCTGTCTCTGATTCCGGTTATCGGTGATGGTGACTGTATCTTTGTCTTCAGGGTCGTTGTGACTGGATGATGTCATGTCTGTACTCCATTCAGAGGGTGTGACGAGTCATGCAGATTGGATATCTGCATGACGGGCAGTGCGTGTATCGTGCGAGAGTGATCGACTTAACTGTCGCCCATGGTCGCCGGGTCGCGGATGGTTTCAGCGCATACCCAACCCCAGGATTCCAGTTTGGCGATGAAGGCACTGGCTTTTTCGTCACAGTAGGAATCATCGTTCTGTGCGCTCCACAAGGTCTGGTCTTCGACGCCTTCGGTGAGTTTGCGGTAGACCACGCTACAGGGTACAGGTGAAGCCGTCGGTCTTTCGATATGGACTTCGCGTACATCGTTGCCGTGGCTACAGCTCCATGATTCTGCGTAGGCGTGCATAGACAAGGTAGAGAGTGATATGACCAGTGTCTGAAATGTTATCTTTATCGGATTCATCGTTACTGCCTCACTGTCAAGTTGAAGCTCACTGGATGAGCGGGATGGTCAGATAATCATACTACGAAATACGGGATATCGAAATATGAATATGTCACGCCGGCGTGACATCGGCATCGTGATAGACGTTCTGTACATCGTCCAGATCATTGAGCATATCGAGGAATCTCTCGAACATCTCGACATCGTCACCGCTGACCGGAGTATTGCCTTTCGGCAGGAACTGGATCTCATCGACATCGAATTCGAGTTCGCCGAAACTGTCGGTCAGTGCATTCTTCGCCTTGAAGTATTCGGTATGGGGCGCGAATATCGTGATGGTGCCGTCTTCGTTCTCGATATCGGTGACATCGACATCTGCCATCAGCAAGGCTTCCAGAACAGCTTCTTCATCCTTGTCCTTCAGTGCGAGGATGCAGGCATGATCGAACATGTGACTGACGGTGCCTTCGGTGCCGATCTTGCATTTTGTTTTGGTGAAACACTGACGGACATCACCGAAGGTGCGGTTGGGGTTGTCGGTGAGACAATCCACGATCACCATACAGCCGCCGGGGCCAAAGCCTTCGTAGCGTGATACCGAGAAGTCTTCCCCGCCACCACCTTTGGCCTTGTTGATGGCTTTCTCGATCACATGGGCAGGCACCTGATCTTTCTTCGCACGTTCGATCAGACCGCGTAGTGCCAGATTTCCCTCCGGGTCAGTGCCGCCCTCTTTGGCGCAGACATAGATCACGCGCCCGTATTTACTGTACACCCGCGCTTTGGCATCGGATGTTTTTGCCATGGATTCTTTTCGGTTCTGATAGGCTCTGCCCATGTCGGATCACACTCGGGTACTGTCGAAACCGCTAATTTAACATAGAACCGCAGCCCGCATAAATGCACGCTCGTGGTTCGGGATACGATGTGAGTGATCGCGCCTGCGGAATCGCTTATGCAGCGAGACTGAGTGATTGTTGCAGGATTTCCAGTTCCTGTTGCGAGTCCTGTAACAGCATCAGGGTGTTGTCTTCCTGTAGCAATTCATCCGGTAATTTTTTGAATGCAGGTATCTGTTCCATCGGTGGACAGTCGGTAGAGTGCAGTTCGTCCATCAGTGCGTAATACTGCCCGATAAGAATGATATCACCCATGTCGATCTTATCGCTCTCATCACGGGACCATTGTTTCCTGCTGCCGACAGCGTCGATCGTCTCCTGGTCGAACCCCCAGTGTTCCAGTGTCATGGTGTTGAGCTGCGGGCTCAGCGTGTCGATGATGGCGTTGCGCTGTGCGATATCGTCGAACAGTTCGGGACGGTCGATGATAGCGTTGAGCACAGGTTGCAGGCTGATATCCTGTAACAGTCCTGCCAGCAGTGTCTTGTCCGCATCGATACCTCTTATCTGTGTCGCCAGAAGAGAACTGAGTACGGCGACATCGGTCGAGTGTTGATAGCTTCGCATGATGATAGGCTTCAGACGTGCTGAAGTGGTGGTCAGCAATGCACGTGTTGCATACGTCGTCGCCAGGATAGCAGTGGGCATCAGCCCGATCCGTAATACGGCACTTTCCAGATCACGTGGTGGCTGCCGGAAATAGTAACGCGCACTGTTCGAGATGCGCATGATGAAAGCCGACAGTCCGGGGTCGGTACGCAACAGTTCGGCTGCTGCATGCACGGTACAATCCGGGTGTGACAACTTGTTTCTTACTTTGAGTGTGATTTCGGGCAAGGCAGGCAGGTGTGAAACATCGGACAGGATGTTTGCGCGGATCTCATCGTACAGATCGCTGTCGTTCTTGTGATCAGTCTGTGTCATCAGTCATAGAGTAAAGCGTTACTCATATCACTTCGGACGGATCAGGGAAAACTTAAGGAAGCTGATCAATTCATCAAGTCAGCCGAGGCGAAAGAAAATCCACTATGCGCTGTGGTAACCAGTAGTCAGGTCGGAGGAGGCTGCCGCTGACGAAACCGATGTGACCACCGGTCTCGCTCAGTTCCAGCTCGACAGATGCAGACAGCTCCGAATCATCCGGTACCACATCCGGTGTCATGAACGGGTCGTCGAGTGCGTGGATGATCAATGTGTCAGACTGTATACGGTTCAGATATTGACGTGCGCTGCTACGGGCATAATAGTCATGTACGTCCTCGAAGCCGTGGAGAGGGGCGGTGATCAGGTCATCGAATTCCCAGAAAGAATCGATCGATCTCAGTCT
>WFUQ01000138.1 GCA_015484935.1 Gammaproteobacteria bacterium | reverse complement strand
CGCTGCATGTTTGCTTTTCTTCCTTCCGAGTCACATGCCACGTTCCCGATGTGCAACTTCTCCACCTCGGCCAGATCAGGTATACCTGTACTCTGCTCGACCGGTTTCTTCAATGCCAGTATCGGTATCAGCACGCATTCGGTGTACACCCCGAAGTCTTCCGCGTCGAGATGGGTTCGCATATAATCTGAAACACTTGTCATGTCGTTGACATCGAAATACGCTGACATCTCAGCCGTGACAAGTTTTTCAAATCGTACGACCGCCAGCTCTTCCAGCATGAGCTGCGCATCAAGCAGGTGCCCGCCACGTTTCAGTTTTTCATAAAACACTTCATCCTGCTCAGCCTGCTGATAGCGTTTCACCGGATCAGACAGGATGTATTCATCCAGACTGCTAAAACCGGGAAAACGCATCTGTTCGCGAACCAGTGATAATGCCTGTTTGTAGAACGGCTCGGTGCTAGAGAAATAATACCCGCCCCGCTCTGCGACATCCAGATCATCGAGGTTCCTGAAATCGGTCAGAGGACTCTCTCTGAGTTCGGCAAAAAAATTATCCGGTCGCCAGAAGACATCCTCCAGATCATCATCACTTGAAAACGATGGCCACACCGATGCGAGTGTGGCCTGCATCAGACTGGAGCAGTTGTTCGTCAGGAACTTGTAGTCCCCCGCAAAGCTCCAGTGGATATCGGATAACGCTCTGACGAAATCCTGCCGCTCACTCGCATCCATCTTCAGCGGTAATGAATACATCTCACGGAATTCCCCTATCGTATATTCCTGATAGACATCCATGAACCGGTTCGCGAAAAGATAGGCGCGGTAATCCCCCATCAGTCCCTTCAGAGAATTGATCGTAAACTCATCGACGTGTGCACGGTAACTCAGCACCACATGCTCATACAGGTTCCTGTCACAAGCATCTGCCTCGCTGACACCATCGGGGCAGACGATCAACCGAACCGAGATATGACCGAATCGGGATACCATGCCATCCCCCTGCCCTGCGAACAGGATGTGGATCGAGCTGACACGCTCCGGATTCAGCCAGAGAATCTCCTCGCCACCGGTTCGGGTCAGGATCCTGAAAGGCACTCTGGACGTACATGCTACCTGGTTGTTACTACTACCGTATCGTGCCCGGAAGTAGTGAAAGAATACGGGCCGACTACAGGCGATATCCTCTACGCTCAGATAGCGTGCCAGTGCTAGAGCATAAGTTCGCGCTTTGTCCTCAGAGGTGTTGGCCGCCAGATTATAGACCGCGTCGAACTGACTGTCGGGCAACAGGCTGTCGTTGTCAGTCAACATCAACAGTCTGAACAAGGCCTGCTCGATATCGACATCACCCCCATCGAGGACGGCTGTTTCTCTGACTGCAATCTGGGTAGTATCCAGCTCGTGCAACAATTCCTGCGCCAGTCGATCCGGTCTTTCCGAAAACAGAGCACGAGCAGCTTGGATCTCGGACGTGGTAAGCGGGTACGCCTGCCTGTGCTCAAGATTGGCACAACCACTCGATAGCACTAACAGCGCAAGCGCAAACCAACGCAGAGTAGTGATCCTCATGACCGCCCGTCGTAAAAACTGTTTTACCGAGTCCGGCTTACGTCTGCTAGCGTATAGAGGCTTGTGCCACCATCGAGTCCGGCTTGCCGAATGTGGCGGGTCGAGCTGCAATTTTGTTGTTCAGTAAAATCAACTGTGTCGAATTAATGGGCGCACTGGATAAATCCATGAGAACACCAAAGGTCGTCATGAATGGGCCCGATGATGATGAAATAGCTTCAGCTCCAGCGCTAACACCAGGTGTATCACTCATCCACATATCCCACGTACCCTTGGTGTACTTGAAGAAATCAATTTCATTTAAATCCCTACGAGCTTCAGTTCTTTCACGTTTGGCCTGTTGTCGTTTCGTTTGTGCATATTCTGTTTCCTTGGCTTTCTGTTTCCATGCATACGCTTTCTTCTGGTCTTTCGCGAAACCTTTACCATTTTCATAATATTGGGCGACTTCATACATGGCTCCATAATATCCCTCTTCGGCCCGCTTAAGTGCATCTTGCGCTATCACCTTGTCTGCTTTATCGTCCCAGTACGCTGCTTTGGTCAGATCTTTCGCCACACCTCTGCCATCGGTATAGAAACGTGACATGCTACGCATCATTACAGGGTCACCAGCACGTGCCGCTTTCAGGGTCCGCTCTGCAACAACCCGTTCTTCGGTAGCAATCGCCTTCTGTTGCCAGTATTTGGCATTTTTCTTGCTCTGCGGCAGACCGGTACCCGTACGGTAATAATCCGCAACTTCATACATCGCCTTGTGATTCCCTTTCTTCGCCTTACTCAAGGCAGCATTCGCTGTATCACGCTCTTTCTTCTC
>WFUQ01000137.1 GCA_015484935.1 Gammaproteobacteria bacterium | reverse complement strand
GCATATTTCTGTCCGCCAGATCGAGTTGGACACCCGCCCCATCGCGTACATCATAACGGGTGTGACTGAGCTGCACAGATGGTTTCAGGAACCATGAATTGCCCTGTATCGGCCATTCCAGTCCGGGAGCAAACAGGGTGCGCGAACCGGTGGGATTGGTCGGGTCTTGGTGATCGAAGTCGGTCCATTCAGCTTGCAGGGTGAAATTTAAACCACTGCCGGCAATAGCCTGTCTGCCGTCGATGCGTAACTGCGGTTTCATCTGGTAGGGGCGATTCGCTACCGCAACGCTGGCATCGATGGTCTCATAAGATTGCACCAGTAGCTGCGTTTGCCATTGTTGATAGGTGTGACTCAGTACTGCCCTGCGCCCGAGGTGGGTCTGACTGGACAGTGCCAGGCTGTTGCTGAAGTCTCTGAAATAATCGATATCGGACACGTCTTTGATATCGATCTTCAGATTCAGGGAATCGGATATAGCGGTGCTCTGTCTATACCCGGTGAAGTAACGTCTGTCCCGGGTGATGTCATCGTTAGATAGATAAGTGCTGTTCAGCTCACCACTGGTCGAGGAGGTGAGGAAGCGGTATCGCGTATCGAGTTGCAAGCCACGTTTGTTCATATAACGTGGTGTCAGGATCGCATCGTGATTGGGTGCGATATTCCAGTACCAGGGCAGCGCGAATTCGAAGCCTCTGGATGAAGTGTTTGACCACTGTGGACTCAGTATGCCGCTTCTGCGTCTGTCGCCTATGGGAAACTCCATGTAGGGCAGGTAGAAGAAGGGCACACCCAGAAATTCTATGATCACATCATCGGCCTTGCCGTATTGTTCGATATGATCCAGTTCGATACTGTCTGCGCTGAGCAGCCAGTCTTGCTGTTCCGGCGGGCAGCTGGTGACATAGGTTTGATTCAGAGTGGTGCCGCTGTTGTCATGGTTATCCAGCTGGATGCTGTCTGCTCTGCCGCGAAGATTGTTGCTCTTGATGAGGAATCCGGCATTGTCGATCTGGCCGCGATTATGATTGGTGTTCATGTCACCGGAATCGGCACTGAAGCGCATGGCTTCGCTCTCGATCTGGATGCCGCCCTGCAGTCTTATTGAGCCACTCTGTCTGGAGAAGGTGGCCTTGTCTGTTTTGATCAGTCGACCGCTCTGTCTTATCTCGACATTGCCTTCAAATATCGATTCACCGGCCTGTGAGGAGAAGGTGGAATCGGCTGAGATGCGGGTGCTATCGTCAGCAGCGGGCGTGTCGGTCTGTATATCGGTCGTAGTAGCGTCAGTGGTCGGGGCGCTACACTGTGGTGAAGCTTCGGCTGAAGCAGCTGGCTGAAAAAAGAGAGTGCATGCCAGCAGTGTAACGGTCAGTAAGGGATACTGAGTCGGGTGTGAGTGGATACGATGTGTTCCGTACTTACTCAACCAGCAGAAACTCGAGTAATGCTTTCTGTGCATGCAAGCGATTTTCCGCTTCGTCCCAGACCACGCTGTGTTCACCGTCGATCACGTCAGCCGTCACTTCTTCACCGCGGTGCGCAGGCAGGCAGTGCATGAATAGAGCATCGGGATTAGCGACCTGCATCAGCCCGGCATTGACCTGATAAGGCGCAAAATCTTTCTCGCGTGACAGTTGCTCTTCTTCCTGCCCCATACTCGCCCACACATCGGTCACGATCAGGTCGGAACCCGTGCAGGCTGCTACAGGATCGTGGATGATCTCTATATGGCTGCTGGTTTCATCGATGAACGACTGTGCCGGTGTGTAGTTTTCCGGGCAGGTGATGTTGAGTTTGAAATCCAGTAATTTGGCTGCGTGCATATACGAGTGACACATATTGTTGCCGTCACCGACCCAGGTGACAGTCTTGCCGGCGATATCGCCACGACTCTCTATGTAAGCCTGCATATCTGCCAGTAACTGGCAGGGGTGTACATCATCGGTCAGGCCGTTGATGACAGGAACAGACGAATACTGCGCGAACAACTCGATCTTGCTGTGTTCGAAGGTGCGCACCATGATGCAGTCAGCCATGCTGGACAGGACGCGTGCGCTGTCCTCGATGGGTTCTCCCCGGCCGAGCTGGGTATCGCGTGGCGACAGGAACAAGGCATGTCCACCGAACTGCACCATGCCGGTCTCGAAGGAGACTCGGGTGCGGGTCGATGATTTTTCGAACACCATCGCCAGCACGCGATTCTTCAATGGCTCGTATATCTCACCCGCTTTCTGCATGCGTTTGAGCTCGATAGCGCGTTGTAACAACTGCTTGAATTCGGCAGATGACAGATCTGTCAGTGTCAGGAAATGTCGCATGATAGTTTAAGCTGCCAGCTTCTGAGCGAACTGTGTGATCAGTCGGGTGATCTTGTCGATCAGTTCGTCTGCTTCTGTCCTGCTGAGATTGATTGGCGGTAACAGTCGTATCGTGTTATCGCTCTGCACACTGAACAGGATACCCTGAGTCAGCCCTTCCTGTACCAGAGCGGTGCAGTTGTCTTTCAGTTCGATACCCAGCATCAGACCCTGACCACGTATTTCGGTGACTGATTCATCGCCATCGAATGCTTCATGCAGAGCCTGTCTGATGTATGCACCCATCTCGACAGCATTGTCGATCAGCTGCTCACGTTTGATGGTGTCGACCACGGCGAGAGCCGCTGCGCACGACAGCGGGTTACCACCAAAGGTCGAACCGTGACTGCCGGGTTTCATCAGTGAGGCGACCGATTCCTGTGCGACACAGGCACCGATGGGTACACCGTTGGCTAATGATTTCGCCAGCGTCATGATGTCGGGTTTGATATCAGTGTGCTGGAAGGCGAACCACTTGCCGGTGCGCCCCATACCGGTCTGGATCTCATCGAGTATCAGCAACCAGTCATTATCGTCACATATCTGGCGTATCGCGCTCAGGTAGTCCGCATCAGGAACACGGATACCGCCTTCGCCCTGAATCGGTTCCAGCATGACCGCAACGATATCGTTATTGTTACTGGCGATGTTCTGTATCGCTTCGATGTCATCGAAAGGTGCGCGCACAAAACCCTGAACCAGTGGTTCAAAGCCGGCCTGAACCTTGCGGTTACCGGTGGCTGTCAGCGTCGCCATAGTGCGACCGTGGAAACTGTTTTCCATCACGATGATGGTCGGTATCGCGATGTCTCTGGAATGACCATAGAGCCGAGCCATCTTGATCGCAGCTTCATTCGCCTCTGCACCCGAGTTGGAGAAGAATACACGGTCAAGACCCGAAGCGGCGCACAAGGCATCCGCCAGTTGCTGCTGGTTTTTTATATTGTATAGATTGGATGTATGGATCAGTTTGCCAGCCTGTTCCGAGATCGCCTGCGTGACGGCAGGGTGAGCATGACCCAGACCACAGACCGAGATACCGGCGAGCGCATCGAGATATTGCTTGCCATTCTGATCCCACAGGTAACTGCCTTCGCCATGGTCGAAAGTGACATCCATGGGCGCGTAGGTCGACATGATGTGATTATTGTTTGAATCCTGAGACATTTTCCAACCGCTTTAAAATCAAAAACGGCAGCCAAGGCTGCCGCATATGAAACTGTAAACTACTGATTATACGCGAAAACAACTGATTTCCAAGCCTGAGAGGGGGCAATTTCAGGGTTTTCTTGCGGTACGGGTAAGTTGTTGATTTTTAGGTGTGTATATTTAGCATCGTGTTTCGGCTTGTTGCCGACTGACTTTGCTACAGCCCAAGAAAAGTAAGCAAAAGAAGGCCGCCCGATAGTTGCTTGCCCCATAAAAAAACATGGGGTTCCCGAAAATTAACGCACTTCGATAGTAGCATTGGCGTGCAACGGGTATTGCATCACTCTTTTTCCGGGTCGTTCCGATGCGCATCCATGCGCACCTCACTCAAAATGACATCCATGTCATTTTGCCCCTCACAGTTTCAATTTTCGGCAAGCAACAGCGGGACACAAAGTCAAAAACAGGTCCCGTCATACCCGCGCAGGCGGGTATCCACGTTGAATCACGTGCCAGAGACAAGCAGGTTCAAACAGTACCGGCGAAATAAAATAGTGATTTCTTTGGCTTTGGTATTCGGGGGGCTGTTTTAGTATTGCGTTTCGGCTTGTTGCCGAGTTACTTTTTTGTCTACAGCCACAAAAAAGTAACCAAAAAAGGGCCGCC
>WFUQ01000136.1 GCA_015484935.1 Gammaproteobacteria bacterium | reverse complement strand
GATGATACTGTGGCTGGTGGCGGTAATGGTGACAATGTTATTAACCCGGCTGAAGTTGCAATTGGTTCTAAAGGTTGTAGCGCTATCACCGATCGTGATCAATTCGTTGGTCTGAAAGGTGGCATGGGTACAGTCAAGTTCGGTACCATGAGCTCTAACTACAAACAGATGGGTGGCAAAGTTGACCCAATGTACCGTACCCGCCTCGAAGGTCGTGGTTTCCTCGGTACACAGTCATCTGCTCTGCACGGTGGTGCTGGCACCAACCGCGGTCGTATGACTAACCAGATTCAGTTTGTTTCTCCCAAGATGGGCGGCATTCAGGCTGTATTCAACACAACCGTATCAGGTTCTGAAGAAGAGTCTATGGGTCTGGGTATCCGTTACAAGACCAAAAAACTGTTAGCTTACTTCGACTGGATCGATACACAGACAGGTGCTGCTACAACAGGTGCTGCTGTGACTGAAGCTGCGATGAAAGTCGGTGCCAAGTTCAAAGGTAAAGGTTTCAGTGTATCTGGTCAGTTCGAGTCTGCTGAAGACCGCACGGGTAACGATTACATCTTCCTTGCTGGTACTTTCAACGTCGACAAGAACAACATCATCGCTGTTTCCTTCGGTCAGGCTAAAGCACTTGCTGCTAACTCTGACTCAGATGGTTTAGCTATCATGTACAACCATAAACTGAGCAAGAAGACCAATGTCTATGCCGGTTACGGTAAGAAGAGTGCCGATGTTGCTGCTAACGAAGATGACGTGTTAACACTGGGCATCAAGAAAAAGTTCTGATCTGATCTTTTCAGAGACAAGCTTTGAAAAACGGGACCTTCGGGTCCCGTTTTTTTGTGCTGACAAATTTTCTGTTACCGTAGGAGCGGCTTGAGCCGCGAACGGGGAAAGCGTGTCGCGTGGAATCGCGGCTGAAGCCGCTCCTACGGGAGTTTTTTTCAGTTGAAACCGTCCGGCCAGCGATGTGTAGATTGTTGGACTGGTTCCGGTTTCTGTCTCACCGGAAATCGGTATGGTCTGTAGGAGCGGCTTGAGCCGCGAACGGGGAAAGCGCGTCGTGTGGGTTCGTGGCTGAAGCCGCTCCTGCGGATGTGTTTAGCTTTTTGGCATCACGGTTTTTGCGCCATCCGGTGTGCCGAGTATCAACACATCAGCGGGGCGGTTGCAGAACAGGCCGACGGTGACGACACCGGCCATCTTGTTGATCTCGTTTTCCAGTTTGACCGGTTCCATGATCTGCAGATCATGCACATCCAGAATGTCGCAGCCGTTATCAGTAACGAAGTTTTCTCGCCATACCGGGCGACCACCTAACTTGACCAGTTCACGTGCGATATAACTGCGTGCCATCGGAATCACTTCGACCGGGAGCGGGAACGTGCCCATGACATCGACCAGTTTGGATTCGTCGGCGATGCAGACAAATTTGTCGCTGGCACCGGCGATGATCTTTTCGCGTGTGAGTGCACCACCGCCTCCTTTTATCAGGTTGAGGTAATGATCCGATTCATCAGCACCGTCGATGTAGACAGGTATATTGCTGACCTGATTGAGGTCGAACACCTGGATGCCACGTTCCTGCATCAGTCTGGTGGAGGCTTCCGAACTGGAGACGGCACCTTCGATGGTGGATTTCATATCCGCGAGCACGTCGATGAAATGATTGACCGTGGAACCGGTACCGACTCCGACGATCTCGTCTGCGACTACATATTCTGCAGCGGCTTCGGCTGCTTTTCGTTTCATTTCATCCTGTGTCATGGATTTTCCTCACGTTATTCTGTCTGTAAATTTTAGTGTGGGATTTTACCGTAGCTGACTGCCTGTTGCGAGACTCTGGTTCTATCTGTCCGTAGGAGTGGCTTCAGCCGCGAACGGGGAAAGCGCGTGCAACTGCTTCGCGGCTGAAGCCGCTCCTACGAAGTTGTAATCCACCTTGCCCTTGCCCCCGTGCTATCTGCTATAGTCACAAAAAATACATGAATATGAAGAATAACGCTAAGGCATCAAACTCGCGCCCATGACTGACAAATACATAAAAAAGATCCTCGAAGCAAATGTCTATGACGTGGCTGCGGAAACACCGCTGGAAAAAGCGGTTACGCTCAGTCAGCGATTGAACAATAACGTTCTGATGAAACGTGAAGATATGCAGAGTGTGTTCTCGTTCAAATGTCGCGGTGCCTATAACAAACTTTCGGTATTGCATGCCAAAGGCGACCTGCAAGGTGTGATCGCCGCATCAGCCGGCAATCATGCACAGGGGGTGGCGCTGTCTGCGAAGAAGCTGGGTATCAAGGCGACCATCGTCATGCCCAAGACCACCCCGCGTATCAAGGTGGCAGCAGTCAAATCGTTCGGTGCCAAGGCGATATTGATCGGCGATGCGTATGATGATGCGTACGAACACGCGCAGAAACTGGCGCAGGAACTGAATCTGGTTTTCATCCATCCCTATGATGATCCCGATGTCATCGCCGGACAGGGGACGGTGGCGATGGAGATATTGCGTCAGTATAACGACGATATCGACGCGATCTTCGTGCCGGTCGGTGGCGGCGGTCTCATCGCAGGTGTGGCGTCGTTCGTGAAGTATCTGCGACCGAAGATAAAGATCATCGGGGTCGAACCGGACGATGCTGCGAGTATGACCGAGGCATTGAAAAAAGGCCGCCGTGTGGTGCTGGATAAAGTCGGTATCTTCGCTGACGGTGTCGCGGTGAAGCAGGCGGGACGCGAGACGTTCCGGGTCGCTAAACTCTGTGTCGATGACATGATCACGGTGAGCACCGATGAGATCTGTGCGGCTATCAAGGATATCTTCGACGATACCCGTAGCATCATGGAGCCAGCCGGTTCGCTGGCGATAGCCGGCATCAAGAAATATGTGGCCCGAAAGAAATGTCAGGACAAGACGTTCATCGCCATCAACAGTGGTGCGAACCTCAATTTCGATCGCCTGCGTCATATCTCGGAACGTGCCGAACTCGGTGAGCAACGCGAAGCGCTGATGGCGGTGACGATCCCGGAAAGACCTGGTAGTTTCAGAGCGTTCTGCAAGATCATCGGCAAACGTGGCATCACCGAATTCAATTACCG
>WFUQ01000135.1 GCA_015484935.1 Gammaproteobacteria bacterium | reverse complement strand
CCGCGGTGGCCGGTATCGTGATCGTGCAGATAACGAGACAGAAGATGACACCACCGGGCAGGCTGGTATTACTTCTGGCTACGCTGGTCGTAATCGCGCTGATCGTGTATTCCTACGGCACGATATTCGGGCTGGTTCCCGGTACGGTACTGGTGTTGATGTTGTGTCTGCTCAAATTATTCGAACTACGCCGCACGCGTGATATCAGTCTGGTGATCTTTCTCTGCCTGTTCGTGACAGCGAGCAACTTCTTCCATTCGCAGTCATTCTGGATAGCGATGTATATGTTCGTGGTGGTGACTTATCTGGTGTCATTACTGGTGCTGGTGAATGATCGCACCCATGCGACCAGCCTCGGGTCGAGGATGTCACTCGCTGGTCGGTTGATCATGTATGCCGTGCCGCTGATGCTGGTGTTGTTCTTCACGTTTCCCCGACTCGCCAGTCCGTTGTGGAGTCTGCCGGAAGATAATCATTCGTCGAGGACGGGCATTTCGGACGAGATGTCACCGGGTAACATCAGTCGTCTGATCCGGTCCTCTGCGGTCGCGTTCCGGGTGAAATTCGATGGCGATGTACCGCAGAAAAAGGACCTGTACTGGCGCGGTCTGGTGTTATCCGATTATGATGGCAAGACATGGCGACGTGGTTTCGTACCGTATTATGCCTATCCGAATATCTATCTGCAGGATACACAGTCTGACATCTATCGTTATACCGTTACGCTGGAGCCGACCCGTGAGAACTGGTTGTTTTCGCTGGAGAGCCTGATCGAATATAACCGTTCGTTCCGTCTCAACCGCGAGATGCAACTGACGATACGCGACCCGATCAACAATGTCTTTCAGTATCGCCTGAAGTCGAGTTCCCGTCTGGTGAATGCCGGTCTGTTCGATGAAGAGCGGGTCAAATACCTGTCCTTGCCACAGGGGGTCAATCCCGACACTGTCCGCTTCGCCCGGCAGCAGTTGCAACGTGCAGGTGGTGATGAGAGATTGCTGATCGATAATCTGTTGGCGTTTTTCAATCAGGAAGCATTCTATTACACCTTGCAACCGCCGCCGTTGGGTCGTGATGCGGTCGATGATTTTATCTTCCGTAGCCGGAAAGGTTTCTGTGAGCATTACGCCAGTTCGTTCGTCTTCATGATGCGAGCTGCCGGTGTGCCTGCCAGAGTGGTGGTCGGTTATCAGGGGGGCGAATTGAACCCGAAAGATAATTACATGATCGTGCGTCAGTCCGATGCGCATGCCTGGGCCGAGGTATGGGAGCAAGACAGATGGGTGCGTGTCGATCCGACCGCGGCGGTGGCACCGGACAGGATCGAGCGTGGAGTGCAGTATGCCGGACTGGAAACCAGTCAGTTGCCGATGCTTCTGATGACGCAGAGCCCGTTGCTGAGATCGATGATGTATCAGTGGGACAGTTTTCAATATAACTGGAACCAATGGGTGGTGGGATTCGATTCCGACAGGCAGAAACAATTGTTCAAAAATCTCGGCTGGGGCGATGTCGATGTGGCGGATCTGGTGTTATGGCTGGTCATCGCCATGACAGTGACGGGCAATCTGATCGCGTTGTGGATACTGTTCGTCAAGCATTCACGGCAGGATGCGGTACAGAAAGCCTATGATCAGCTCTGCAGGAAGCTGGCCAAAATCGGGCTGGAGAAATCGCGCTATGAAGGACCGGTCGATTTTCAACGACGGGTGGTTGCACAGCGACCGGCACTGGCTGACAAGGTATCAGCGCTGACCGGACTGTATTCCCGTATCCGCTATGGCGTACAGGTTTCCGAGGAGATGAAGCGGCGATTCGTGCGTGGTGTGCGTCTGTTCAAGGCATAGATTCGGTCTGCTGGCGGTCGTCGAACGTATTTTTATAAATACCTGAAACGGCTTAAGAATTATCATTCCCTGCCGATGACATTCACGATGAATTGATTTCAGAGTGAATCGCTTATGAACCACGATACGATAGATGCGTCCGGCAGTCAGCTGCTGTGGCAGAAGATTTTCCGGAT
Source organism: Gammaproteobacteria bacterium (assembly GCA_015484935.1). Classification (GTDB taxonomy): domain Bacteria; phylum Pseudomonadota; class Gammaproteobacteria; order SZUA-229; family SZUA-229; genus S139-92. Next base: position 134 of record WFUQ01000135.1, on the reverse strand, counting down.
AACGATCATGTTACTCGCGGGCGGGTCGCTGATCGCCTGTGAGAATCCGAATTTCCCGGGGGATCAGGCGAATGATCGTCTGGCCATCACCAATAATCCGGAGACGCTGTTTGCTCGTGTGAACTACACCAGTA
>WFUQ01000134.1 GCA_015484935.1 Gammaproteobacteria bacterium | reverse complement strand
CAGACCATCGAAACCATGGTACGCCAGAACCCGGAACAGTACGCCTGGTTCCACAAACGTTTCAAAAACCAGCCCGATGGCAAAGCATCGATATATCTGTAAGCTATCCCACGACCATGTTTACCTACCGACTCTTTTTCGTCCTGCTCACCCCTGTCTTGTTCATCCATATCGTATGGAAGGCGATACAGTGTCGGCAATGGTTATATTTCAAACAACGACTCGGTTTCTCCTGCCCTGCGAAACGCAACAAAGTCACATGGTTTCATTGTGCCTCGGTCGGTGAAGTCAAAACAGTATTACCGTTACTGGAAAAACTGCATCAGACACAACCCGAGCAACATTTTGTCATCACCAGCCACACCGCCACCTCGCGCGAACTCGTCGTCAAATCAGGTCAACCGTGGTTGAGCCATATGTATCTACCGCTCGACTGGCGCAGTGCCATCAAACGTTTTCTCCATGCCGTCAAGCCAGAACGATGCATCCTGTTCGAAACCGAGATATGGCCGAACCTGATCGATCTTTGCGATAAACAACGCATTCCTGTCACCATCATCAACGGTCGTCTATCCAGCAAAACCATGAACCAGCCTGCATGGCTGGCAAGTGCCTATCGATACAGCCTGCCTCTGATAGATAACATCTATACCCGCTCCGAACAGGATCGTGAACGCTATATCAAGCTGGGCGCTGATGAAAAAACCACCACCACACTCGGCGACCTCAAGCTGGCAGGAAGAAAAGAGAGTGACGGCAAAACCCAGGCCGTCACCCGACGCGAATACATACTGGTCGTATCGACCCACGATGATGAAGAGGTCCAGATAACCCGACATTGTCAAGCCCTGCTCGAACAGACACTATTCGTCATCGCCCCCAGACACCCGCACCGAAGCAATACCGTAGCGAAACAACTGCATCACATGGGCTTGAACATCGCCATCCACAGTAAGCGCGATGCAGTGAAAGAAGATACCCATATCTATCTCATCGACAGCATCGGCGAACTGGATGCATGGTATCCCGGTGCGCAATCCGTCGTGGTCGGTGGCTCATTCGTCAACACAGGTGGTCACAACATCATCGAGCCGCTGGCTTTCGATAAAGCCGTGGTATACGGCCCGAACATGCAAAACTTCAGCGATCTGAATGCACTGGTACTGGAACATGAAGCGGCGATACAGGTAGACGATTACCCGCAACTGGCAGAACAGTTAACGCACTGGCAGAAAGACAGCACAGCGAAAAACAGGATAGAACAGCGTGCGCAAGTATTGGTGCATCAGTTTGAAAGCACCCTGCCCGCTTATGTTGAAGTATTGACTCAGCGATAAATTCTGGTGGTTTGCGACTAAGCTTTATAAGCCTCCAGCAAGGCCTTCCAGTTCTCATCGGTAAAATGAAACCCCGCATTCAGTCCGGAAAACTTATCCAGCGACCGTTTCAAGCGCACCAGATTGGCCGACTTCCAGCTATCGCCTACCAGCCTGAAACCACTCTTATCGAAATCCAAAAGACTGACCTCACCTGAATCATCTATCAGAATATTACGTGCGTTCAGATCAGCGTGATACACATTGCAGTCATGGAAACGCCGGATAGTTTCGCCCACCTTACGCCACACGAAACTCTCTACCGGATCGACCATACACCTGTCTGCCAACGTCTCGACATCCTGAATACGCTCAGTCACCAGGTCAGCGCGATAGAACAGTCCAGAGGAGATCACACTGGCCGCAATCGGGTTGGGTACAGGCAAGCCCTGCGCACGCATGGTGCTCAACATACACCACTCGCGAAACGAGCGGGAACGCTCGGCGCGAACACCAAAATAGATATCGCCCAATATCGGAGCAAGCATACCGCCGCGATAATAATGCTTGCTCACCAGCTGCATGCCGTGATATTCATGCAACACCACCTGCGCCCGGCCGAGACTATTGGCATGATTGTCGAGGATATTCTCCGCAGCGGGACAGAACAGTGATTCGTCCGGATTGCCCACCCGTGCACCATCGTACAACACCTGGCGTTTACCGAAACGGGTGGTTCTGACTATCTGTTCGTAGGGTTCAGCCATGTGAAATCAGCAATCTACAGGGTATATTGAGAACTTGAACATATGCGGTTAATATACCAGCCTCATCGCCAAGTAGATGATTTTTTTAACATCCACCGATTTTAATATGAATGACATCCTCGTGCCCGTCTCACCGGGTGAAGTACTCGACAAAATCACCATCCTGCAGATCAAGGCAGAACGCATCGAGGACCCCGCCAAGGTCGCCAATGTCAGAACCGAACTCGAT
>WFUQ01000133.1 GCA_015484935.1 Gammaproteobacteria bacterium | reverse complement strand
GAATTATTCTGATGGCCGAGATTCTGGTGCTGTATTACAGTCCTGGTGGAACCACCCGGGAGATGGCGCAGATCATCGCCCGCGGTATCGAACAGGTCGATGGCATGCGGGCACGATTGCGTACTGTGCCACGGGTTTCGCCTGACACCGAAGCGAGTATGGAGCCCATACCCGAAAGCGGTGATCTTTATGCCTGTAATCAGGACCTGGTCGAATGCGCCGGTCTGGTACTGGGTTGCCCGACGCATTTCGGTAACATGCCGGCACCGATGAAATATTTCATCGATAATACCGGCGATCTGTGGATGTCCGGCAAACTGGCGGGCAAACCTGCCGCCACGTTCTCTGCCAGTACCAGCATGCACGGTGGTCAGGAAACAACTTTACTGACTATGATATTGCCGCTGTTACATCATGGCATGTTGATCGTCGGCCTGCCCTATACCGAAACTGAATTATTCAAAACACGATCCGGTGGCACACCTTATGGTGCGACCCGGGTCACCGATGATCTTGATGAACTACCTATGACCGATGATGAACACAGTCTCTGCATCGCACTGGGTAAACGCATCGCAGGCATCGCACAGAAACTCGATGCCTGACCCACAAGCCAGAACACGTCCGATATGATTCGATTATGACCTCGATAATAAAAACCTCACGCGCGATTACTCTGCTCGGCTATTTTTCACTGATGGCAGGCTTTTATGCGTGGCACCTGTGGTTGAACAGAACACCTGACTATCAGATCTCGATCCTGCTCCTGTTGCAGGTCGGTCCTCTGCTGTTCCCACTCAGAGGCTTGCTCAGTGGCAAGATCTATACACATGCCTGGTCGATCTATCTGTCCATCGTCTATTTCATCATCGGAGTCTGGTACAGCAGTGCAGAACACAGTCTGTGGTTCGGGGTATATACCGCATTCACCAGCATCATGTTCCTGACCGGAACGGCGATGTACACACGCTATGCGAGTCGCGCACTGAAAGCTGATGCGGGTGAGTAACGACCGGAAAACCGTCGCTATCGCTGGTCGAGCACCTGCTTGATAAACGGGATGGTGAGCTTGCGTTGGCTTATCAGAGAAGCCTCGTCCAGCTCATCGAGTTTTTCGAATAGGGTGTTCAGGTCTCTCGGCAAGCGACGTAACAGATACTCTGCAACATTTTCCTGTAATACCAGCCCACGCTGATTTGCTCTGAGTTGCAGCGCGATGATCTTCTTGTCATCACTCAACGATTTGAGCTGAAACACCGGCCCCCAGTGTAACCGTGATCGCAGGTCCGCCAGTCGTACCACGAGATTATCGGGCGCACCGGATGTACTCAGGATAAGGCTGGTCTGCCTCTCGCGGCAGCGGTTGATCAGATCGAACAGCGCCTCTTCCCAGGCCGTATCGCCGAACAGTGCATCGACATCATCGATACACAACAGGTTCAACTGTTCCATATCATCCAGCACACTGGCTTCGTAGGAGAGTATCTCTCGTGCCGGCAGATAACACACCGTCCTGCCCAGGTTCGCTGCATACTGACAACACGCCTGCAACAGATGGCTTTTACCGCATGCTTTCTCTGCCCACAACAGTATCTGTTTTTCGCCCTGATGATCATCGAACGCCTGCACACACTGACGAACGATACCTACCGCCAGCTCATTGTCACCGGCGACGAAAGTCTCGAAGGTGTAGGAGTCATGCGTCTCGAAGACCAGTGGCAGTTGTGCGAACAATGTCGTCATCACATCATCGAGCGCCGTTTACGCCGAGAAGCTGGTAGCGGTAAGTGGCAGCAACAGGCGGGGGTTGTTTCGGAGCGGTGCCACCAGTATTACCTTGTGAATCCGCTGCCACAGCTGCGTCATCAGTATCAGCAACGACGACAGCTTCGGCGATCAACTGCCTGACCTTGTTGTTACGGTTCAATCGCTGCAGAAAATCCTGTTCGTTGGTGCGCAACAGGACTTTGAATATCACATAATCCGAATAGGCTTCGACCAACTGCAATGACTGTACAGCTGGTGACGATTTCAGTACCCGTTCCGCTGCTTTGAAGTCAGCCACCGATGTCACCCCTTTGAGTTCTACCTGGATAGAATCCTGGTCGGTCATGGTCAGGTCTTCCAGTACCGCATAGCGTGAACCCAGTTCATCGGCGATAGTGTCGATGGCATCGGTGATGACAGTGGCATAGTCGGCATTATCGAAAACCCAACGTTGCGCCTTACCTGAATCGAGCAAGGTCCATTCACTGACCCAGCCCGTCCCGTTCCATGCCAGATTAGCCGCCAGTATCGGACCACTGGCATAGCGTCGTGACGCTTGCTCCAGCGGTCGGCTGAAACCGGCCCAGACATCGGCAAAACGGATGGTCTGCTTATCCCTGTCATCCATCTTTGGCCAGACGACGGACAAACCGCGTTCAGTTGCGATGTCATCGGCCGCTTTTTTGATGATCGAATCGTCATCCTGTTTCAGCAGATAATGCTGGAAGCCATCGCGCACTGCCAGCCAGAGCACGATCTCATCACGTTGCTGACTCCAGACCGGCAACAGGTTCTCGTGCAACAGGGCTGATAGTTTTTCTGCATCATATTGAATCCACAGCTGAAGCTGGCCGCTTGCCCGGTCTGCGCTCAGCTGTGCCACTGGTTCAAGCTCGACCACGTCATAACGGTACTGCTTTACGAAGCGACTGGCTGGCGGCAGCGTCAGCTTGTTGAGCACCTGACTGTCGCCAGACAGACGTACCATCACCACCTGCAAGCCACGGGTGAATGCTGCCTGTCGCACCTTCTTGCTCTCGTCCGGCACTCTGACCTCGACATCGAACAGATCACTGCCTGCCTGCACACCGAAACTGGCAAGAGAACTCCAGAGTGCCGATACCAGCAGGAAAAAAAGCAGGTGTTTGTGATGCGAGAAAATTGAATAAGCCATTTGTTACGTGCGGTCGTTTTGGAGCAAGCTATTTTGAATTACGGTTAGCGTAGCGTGTACAATACCACACCTCAGTCGTCACCCGAATCTCTAAAAACTGTCTATGTCCGAAACCAAGCCCAAGAATAAAACCGCCACCCCTCTGAGTTACCGCGATGCCGGTGTCGATATCGAAGCAGGTAACCAGCTGGTCGAAAACATCAAAGGCAGCGTCGCCAGCACCCGGCGCGAGGGTGTCATGGGGGGGATCGGGGGCTTCGGCGGTCTGTTCGAATTGCCTTCAGGCTATAAACAACCGGTCCTGGTATCCGGCACCGACGGAGTCGGCACCAAACTCAAGCTGGCGATCGAGTTGAAAAAACACGACACCATCGGTATCGACCTGGTCGCCATGTGTGTCAATGATATTCTGGTGCTGGGTGCCGAGCCGCTGTTCTTCCTCGATTATTACGCTACCGGAAAACTGAATAACGCTGTCGCCACCGATGTCATCGCCGGTATCGCAGACGGTTGCCGGCAATCCGGCGCTGCCTTGATCGGTGGCGAGACCGCCGAGATGCCCGGCATGTACGATGCCGATGATTACGATTTGGCCGGCTTCTGCGTCGGCGCAGTGGAAAAAGAATCGATCATAGACGGCAGCAAGGTCAAGCCGGGAGATGCCATCATCGGTCTGGCTTCCAGTGGTCCGCATTCCAATGGTTATTCCCTCATCCGCAAGATCATCGAAGTCAGTGGTGCCGATCTGGATCAGCCCCTGGCCGACACCACGCTGGGCGATGCCCTGATCGCACCGACAAAAATCTACGTGTCGGCTATCCATGCAGCATTGAAGCAGTTCGACATCAATGCCATGGCACACATCACCGGCGGCGGTCTGCTGGAAAACATCCCGCGGGTATTACCGGATGATTGTCGCGCAGTACTGGATGCCGATTCCTGGCAATTGCCTGCTGTTTTCGAGTGGTTGCAGAGTAACGGTAACGTCGAGACCAACGAGATGCATCGCACCTTC
>WFUQ01000132.1 GCA_015484935.1 Gammaproteobacteria bacterium | reverse complement strand
TATAAGAGACAGGTGTTACGGGCAGGTACATAAGTGACTGGAATACCCGGTGTCGCCTGTTCCGGCACAGCTATATCCTGCTCTGTCAGCGCAGAGCCACCCAGAACACCCTGGTCGAGATGGATGACACGATGTTCGATGGCCAACCTCGAAGCCAGTTTCCCTGCTGCCAGCAGCTCCGATTTATGGCGCTGATGATAATCGAAACTGACCGCGACACAATCGAAAGTCTGACTCGCCATCGCCAGTACAGTGGCTGAATCCAGCCCACCGGAGAGCAATACGACCGCTTTAGGTTTGGATGTTCGTGTCACAATAAAACTCGTTCAGGTTCCAGGCTGACCGCCCCACAGAATCTTATGCAGTTGCAGCTGCATACGGACATGCAGGTGATCCTGCAATACCCAGTCAGCCAGCTCGGTCGCATCGACCTGTTCATGACTGGGCGAGACCAACACCTCACAGATATCAGTCAAGCTGTGCTCATCGATACAGCGTTTGGCCCAGTCATAATCATCTCTGTCACATATCACCAGCTTGATCTGGTCTTTGCCATCCAGATATCGCAGGTTGTCGAACCTGTTCTTATCCGCTTCCTGCGATGCCGGTGTTTTGATATCCATCACTTTCATGACACGTGCATCGACCTGTGAGATATCGATCGCACCGCTGGTTTCCAGCGAAACGTTATAGTCCAGATCACATAGTTGTTGCAGGAAATCGATGCAGTTTTTCTGTGCCAGTGGCTCACCACCGGTCACCGTGATATAGCGGCTATCGTATTTTTTCAGCTGCGCGATGATATCTGAAAAACTTGTCCATTCACCACCAGTGAATGCATATTCAGTATCACAGTACTGGCAGCGCAAGGGGCAGCCGGTGAGCCGGATAAAGATCGTCGGGATACCGACCGTGCTGGATTCCCCCTGCAACGAATAGAATATCTCGGTGATGAGTAACTGATCGTCTTTAGCCATGATTACGATGCCACGGATGACACTCCGCAGATCAACGCCCTTCGCGCTTCATCCTCGCCAGACGTTCATTCGCTTTTTTGGCGACCGTGGTGTTGGGATACAGTTTCACCACCTGATTTAGTTCCTGCCTGGCCTCATCCCAGTTCTTCAGTTCGTAATAGACATAACCGATCTTGAGACGCGCACCGGGCAGCTTGGTACTGGACGGATAATTGGCGATCAGTTTTTTAAACTCAGCCAGGGCTGTCTTGTATGAACGCGATACATAATTGGCTTCTGCCAACCAGTACTGCGCATTATCCATGTACTGACTGGTCGGATAAGTGCGCATGAACTGACTGAACGCCTCGATCGATTGCGCATAACGGCCTTCTTTCAGCAGTTCGAAAGCACTGCTGTATGCCTGTTTCGCATCGCCGGCTGCGACCTGCGTAGCACCGCTGGTACTGGTAGGCACAGGCACATAGGCGCTACCGGCTGTATTCGGTGCCGGCACCGGAGACTGACTGACATTTGCTGCCCCTGCCTCCAGATTGGTCAGTCGTCTGTCCATATCCAGATACAGGCTGCGCTGTCTCTGTTTCAGTGTGTCCATCTCGTACTGCAGTTGTTCGATCAGAGAACGCAACGAGGCGACCTCGTCACGCATGGTGGTCATCTGCTGCTGTTGTTCCATCATCACATCCGAACTGGTCAGACGTTCGATGCGTTCGAGTCGTTGCTGGACACTCATCCGCGTCAATGCAGACTCTTCGGCAAGACCTGCGCTCGCATTGATGCAACTGGCGACCAGCAGCGTGTAGGAAAGGATTCGCTTCATATCTGTTATTTCCTGTATACCAGTTCTGCTCTGCGGTTGAGTGACCATGACTCTTCATCATGCCCTAACACGCTGGGTTTCTCTTCACCGTAACTGATGATGGTGATCTGTTCCGATGCTGCACCCTGAAACATCAGGATACGTTTGACAGACTGCGCACGTCTGTCTGCCAGTGCGATATTATACTCGCGGGTACCGCGTTCATCAGTATGCCCTTCCAGACGGATACTTTCATCAGCATGTAACGCCAGATATTTACCATGATGTTTGACCAGCTCAAGATACTTGTCATTCACCTGACTGCTGTCATAATCGAAATAGATGATCTTGTTGGACAGGATATTACCGGGGTCATCGATCGCTCCTTTGGCATAGGAAACCGCATAACTCTGCCCTGCGAGGACAGCTTCATCTTCGATACCTGAACCGTTGATGGAACCGACCTGTGCACCACCTGCAGTAGCGCTGTCGGTCGAACCACCGCCAGCAGTGCTACCGCTGCCATCCGGTTTCACTGCGTGTTCGCCACAGGCGGTCAGACCCAGTGCCAGCAGGAGTACAATCGCAATCATCTTTATCTTCATAAAAAAATCCTGTTGTAAAAACTGTTTATTGTATAGGTGCCCATGCGGGCTCACGTACTTCACCTTCTTCCAGTCTCAGCCGGTATTTATGCCGACCGTCCGCAGACACCGCTGCCAGCATGGCGCGGTTATCAAATTGCGTGGCATAGATGAGCATGCCGCCGTTGGGAGCATACTCGGGTGATTCGTCTAACGGTCCATCCGTCAGTATCTCCATATGCCGGGTATCGAGATGATACACCGCTATACGATAGCTGTTGCCCTCACCGTGCACGAAACCGATGGTCTTGCCATCAGGTGAGACAGTGGGATCCGCATTATAGTTGCCATCGAAGGTCAACCGGCTCGCCCGTGCACCCGGCTGTATACCGATAGTATACAGCTGTGGCTTACCGCTGCGACTGGAGGTGAACACCAGAGAACGGCTGTCCGGCATCCAGCTGGCTTCGGTATCGATAGACCAGTGCGTGGTCAGTCGCCGCAGCATCTTGTCTTTCAGGCGCATGATGTAGATATCCGGATTACCGTCTTTGGACAGGGTCATCGCCAGATATTTTCCATCCGGTGACCACACCGGTGCACCGTTTATACCCTTGAATGCCGATACCTTGCTGCGCACCCCGGTGAAGATGTTGTGGATATATATCTCCGGCTTACCCAATTCGAATGAGACATAGACCAGCTGTTTCCCGTCCGGTGACCAGCTCGGTGACATGATGGGTTCGTTCGAAGTCAGCAGTGTCTGCGGGTTAAATCCATCGGTATCGGCGACCTGCAAGCGGTAACTGATCCGTCCGGGTTTATTGCTGCCCGGTATCGCCTTGTTCTGCTGCGTGGTGACATAGGTGATACGTGAATCGAACGCCGGTTTCAATCCGGTGAGATGTTCGATGATATGGTCACTGATGCGATGCGCCACCGAGCGTAGCTGACTGAGCTGCACGGTGAAACTGTAACCCAGACTCTGGTCAGCCTTTAATATATCGAACAGGCGGAACTCGACTTTCAGTGTCTTGTCCGGCTGACGGGTGACACTACCGATGACCAGATGATCGATGCCGGCGATACGCCAGGTTTTAAAGTCCACCTGCTCCGGTGTCGCAGGACGCGCGATCAGATCCTGCTCGGGCAGAGGTGCAAACTGACCGCTACGCGCCAGATCAGAAGTCACGATGGCAGAAACATCGGCATCCTGAATCTTCGCCACACCTCGCCAGCTGAATGGCACGACGGCGATAGGCACAGCCGCTTCGACACCTTCGGTGATGTCGATCTTCAGAACCGCCCAGCTCTGACTGACTGCGGCAAAAAACAGGATACTTATCGCTAATAATCTTTTCAAAACAACGCTTCTCAACAATTTAAAATCGGTTCACACTACGCCTGCGGCCGGAACACAAAATGTATCTCTTTATCGAACACACCGGGGTCAGGCGGTGGCGGTAATGGCGACGCGCGTCTGACCGCGCTCTCTATCGAGCGCAGGTAGACCGCATCACCGGTGCAGGATTTTAACTGCACATCCAGTACATCACCTAATACCGATTGCGTCACGAACACTTCGCAGGCTGAGATGTTCGCCACGCCCACCGGTTTCAACCAGCTACGTTCGACCTTCTGCTCTATCA
>WFUQ01000131.1 GCA_015484935.1 Gammaproteobacteria bacterium | reverse complement strand
GTCTCACCGGCTTCGGTATGATGGTTCAACCACAGGCTGAAAGCATCCTTGACCACACCGGAGACGAACGAGGCACATTCACGTGACGACAGACGTTCTTTTGTCTGCCCGGAAAATTGCGGGTCGAGCAGCTTCACCGATAATACATAGGACACTCTTTCCCAGACATCTTCTGGCCCGATCTTGACACCGCGCGGCAACAGACTCCGGAACTCACAGAACTCACGCAGAGCCTCGGTCAGCCCGGTACGCAGCCCGTTCACATGCGTACCCCCCTGCGCTGTGGGGATCAGGTTGACGTAGGATTCGTTGAGTAATTCGCCGCTGTCCGTCACCCAGGTCAGTGCCCAGTCCACGGCTTCATGCTCGGATGCCATGCTGCCGTTGAACGGCTCCTGCGGTACGATTTCGCTATCGACCAGAAACTCCCCCAGATAATCCTGCAAACCGCCTTCATACAACCAGTTCTGTTGCTCACCGGTTTTCTCTTCGGTGAACTGCACACTCAGCCCGGGGCACAATACGGCTTTGGCACGTAACACGTGCTTCAATCGGGGCAGGGAGAAATTGACTGAATCGAAATATTTTTTATCCGGCCAGAAATGGATACGGGTACCGGTATTGCGTTTACCGACCGTGCCGGTCTTCTTCAGGTTCTTCGACTTGGCACCTTTTTTAAATGCCATGCTGTAGACGTTGCCGCCACGTTTGACTTCGACTTCCAGCCTGGTCGACAGCGCATTCACCACCGACACACCGACACCGTGCAGACCACCTGAAAACTGGTAGTTCTTGCCGGAAAATTTGCCGCCAGCATGTAACTTGGTGAGTATGACTTCCACGCCCGGCAGTTTCTCTTCCGGGTGCTTATCGACCGGCATGCCGCGTCCATCGTCCTGTACCGACAGCGAACCGTCTTTATGCAAGATAACTTCGATGCTTTTTGCATGACCCGCCATCGCTTCATCGACACTGTTATCGATGACTTCCTGCGCCAGATGGTTGGGACGACTGGTATCGGTGTACATACCGGGTCGTTTTTGAACCGGTTCGAGGCCGGTAAGAACTTCAATTGCTGAAGCGTCGTATGCGCTCATTCAACTGCAACCTGTATTGATATAATTATAGTTATGGTGCGAACTATACTCCTAGTGCGCTGATTGCTCCACAACAAAACCGGGGCGGTCGGCACTGAAATCGCCGGATCGCATCACGAATTACTATGGAAACTCTGATTAATTCAGAGTTTTCGCAGCACATGGATGTGCTGCCATTTTCGATGGCTGATAAGCCATTGAAAATGAAGGGAACGGTAAAATCGCATTTTACCGTTCCCGTGCTCTGATAACTGATGGATGAATTAATCAGAGCTTCCCTATTAATCATTCACGGTTCACTGCTATCCTAGCCCCATGTCCAATCTCGATGCCGCCAACCCCGAACTCAATGCCACCGTCTCTGCCTCAGCAGGTAGCGGCAAGACCTGGCTGCTGGTCACGCGCATCGTGCGCCTGCTGCTGGCGGGTAACGAACCGGGTAATATCCTGGCGCTGACTTTCACCCGCAAAGCCGCGGCCGAGATGCATATCCGCCTGCATGAGCGACTGTACGAGATGGCGACACTGGAGCAGGACGAATTATGTGCCTTGCTGGAGATGATCGAGGCCGGTACGGATGCTGCCACCATCGACACTGCTCGCGAGTTGTATGAACGCTTACTCTATGCCGACTACCCCATCCGGCTACAGACCTTTCACTCTTTCTGTCAGGACATCCTCGCGCGTTTCACACTGGAAGCAGACATCCCGCCCGGATTTGAACTGACTGAAGACACCAGCCTGATACAACAGCAGGCATGGGAAAAACTGTTCACAGAAGCCACCAGAACGCCTGACAGCGATCTGAGCAAACATCTCGAATACCTGATGCAACGTTGCAATGGCCCGTTCAACACGCGCACAGCGCTGGTCAGCATGCTCGATCATCGCAGCGACTGGTGGGCATACACCGAACGACAGGCTGATCCGGTCGGTTACGCGACCACTGCCCTGCTAACTCAACTCGACATCACACCCGGTTCGGATGCATACATCAGCGCGTTCTTCGAACAGCATACTGCTCTGCTCTATGAGTTCTGTGCACTACTGGACAAACATCCCAATGCCGGCAATACCGCTGCCATTCAAACTATCCATGCCGCCATCGATGTCCCTGTGGATGTCGACAACCCTGCCGAAAACAAGCTGTCGATACTGGCACCGGCCTTTCTGACCAAAGCCGGTACCATCAAGTCACGCAAGCACAGTAAAGTGATGGTGAAAAACATGGGCGAGGCAGGTGCCGAACGTTTCGTCGAACTGCACCATCTTATCAGTGAGCAGTTGCTGCACACGCTCGATATCCAGAAACGTCATCACTGCTATGCACTCAACACCGCCTGGTATTACGTCGGCGATCGATTACTGAGCTATTTCCAGCAACTGAAGCGGGAATTACGCCAACTGGACTTCACCGATCTGGAATGGAAATGTTATCGACTGCTGAGCGGGGCCGATAATGCGCAGTGGGTGCAGTACAAGGTCGATCAGCGTATCGACCACATCCTGATCGATGAATTTCAGGATACCAACCCGACGCAGTGGCAACTGTTATTCCCGGTACTGGATGAGATGGCATCGTATTGCAACAAGTCATCACAAGACGATAGCGGGCAGCGGGCGCGCAGTGTGTTTCTGGTCGGTGACGAAAAGCAGTCGATATACAGTTTCCGACGCGCCAACCCTGCCCTGCAGGGCGAGGTATCGGACTGGCTGCACGATAATCTGGATGCGCGCGCAACCCCGCTGGATGATTCCTGGCGTTCTTCACCTGCGATCATGGACTTCGTCAACGCGGTCTTCACCCAGACGACTCTGACAGACCAGATGCCTGGGTTCTCACCACATGGCACGCATCTGAAAGAACTGGCCGGCAGGATAAGCCTGCTGCCGGAGTTCGAAAGTGACGAACTGATCGACGACAATCCGGCTTTCCGCCATCCCTTGCACCAGGCTCATATCCTGCCGCAGGCCAACGGACGCATCAAGGAAGCCGAGTGTATCGCGGCGCAGATCAAACGACTCATCGATGAACGCCTGATACACGATCATGGCGACATCATGATCCTGATGCGCAACCGCACCCATGTCACCGTGTACGAAAAAGTCTTCCGTGAACAGGATATCCCGTACATCAGCAACCAGCGTGGTGGCTTGCTGGATAATCTGGAGATATGCGATCTGGAATGTTTACTGGATGTACTGATCACACCGTTCGACAATCTGGCGCTGGCGCAGGTATTGAAATCCCCCGTGTTCCAGGCCAGTGATGAAGACCTGCAACGACTGGCAGCCACACCGGGCGAATCATTCTGGTACCAGCGACTGCAGCAACTCGCCGTCGAGCTACCTGCCGGACACACACTGGCTCGTGCAGCACGACAACTCGACAGCTGGCACCGCCTGGCAGATACCATCCCGGTGCATGACCTGCTCGATCACATCTATGCCGAAACCGATCTCATCGCACGCTATCGCGCAGCAGCACCCGATGAGATCAAGTTGCAGGTATGCAGTAATCTGAACCGGTTTCTGGAGATGTCACTGGATATCGACAGCGGCCGTTATCCCGGACTCAGCCAGTTCAAACATTACCTGCGCAGCATGCGACAACATGCCAACGATAACCTGAGCCCACCCGACACGGACGACAGCAACAGCAGCCGGGTACGCATCATGACCATCCATGCCAGCAAAGGGCTGGAATCGCCAGTGGTTTTTCTGGCGGACTGTAACAGCGGCGGCAATAACAAACATGCCTATCACACGCTGGTGGACTGGCCGGAAACGGAACAGCGACCTGCGCATCTGTTGCTGCAGACCGGTCAAGCCGGTACCGACAGCATGACGCTGGCGTTACAGGACAAAAAACAGCAACTGCAACAACGTGAAAACCTGAATCTGTTATACGTCGCACTGACCCGTGCCAAACAGTTCCTGTTCATCTCCGCCCAGAAAAAAACCAGACAGGACGATGCTGCGTGGTACACCCTGCTAGAGACTGCGATGCAGTCGTTGCCCCACCCGCAACAGGGCGATGATCTGGTCTATCAGTTCGGCAGCTTCACGCCCGACGGCGTGACATCGACGGAGACCGCATCACAACCAACGACGCTGCCAATCGGACTACTCGACAGACACATCGATATCCCGGCCGCAGATTATCTGATCGCACCCAGCCGCGCCGACAGTGTCAGTGATGACGATGCCTCAGTTACTCAAGACCATACCGGAACTGGCGAGGCACAACTACGCGGTATCCTCATCCACCAGGCACTGGACCTGCTCAGCCGCAAACAGGGCACCAGCGAACAGGATTGCACCCGGCTGCTGGCTGAAACCAACGATCTCTCACAGGCTGACAGCCTGTTACAGGCCTGTATCGAAGAGGCTCGACGCAACATCGACCATCCCGATTTCGAATGGCTGTTCAAGGCCGATGAACAACAGGCTTATAACGAGCAGGAGATTCTGTTTCAGGCGGGTGACAGACAGGCCTATGGGATCATCGACCGTATGATAGTGACACAGGAAAAGATCAGTATCGTCGATTACAAATCACATCGACTGGACGATGCCAGCCCGGATGAGATAGCACAGAATTTTGCCGGTCAGATGCGTCTCTACAAGACCGGCGTGCAGACTATCTGGCCAGACAGAGATGTCGTCTGCGCGATCCTGTTTACCGAGAACCAGCGACTGGTCTGGCTGGACTGAACTTACTGTTTATGTTTCTTGCTGTTCAACTTGGCGAGCAGTGCTTCGGCAGACAGATAGCCGGGTAACAGCTCACCATCTTCGAGGATGATGGCCGGTGTGCCGGTGATGCCCAGTTTTCGTGCTATCTTCTGATGATCGCGTATCGGATTGATGCAGTTCTCTTTTTCGACCTGACCGCCTGCTTTGGCGATATCCATGGCGAGATTTCTGTCATCCGCACACCAGATACTGACCGACTTGTTATAACTGTTCCTGCCTTTGAACGGCATGAATATGTAACGCACTTCGATATTGCTCTCCAGAAAATCGTCCATCTCACTGTGCAACTTGCGGCAATACGGGCAATCGACATCAGTAACAACGGTTATGACGTGATCGACTTTTTCGGGGCGATAGACCAGCATCTGATCTTCAGGCAAGGTGGACAGTATCTGCAGGCGTATGCCGGTCTTGGCAAGATCGGTCAGATTCTCATCCGTATCCAGATCCATCAAGGCACCACTGAGCATGTAACGGCCGGTATTATCCATGTACACCACCTGCGTACCCGCGATGACCTGATACAGACCGTCTATCTGACTGCTGGTAACACTCTTGATTTCGACGTTGGGGAAGCGTTCGGCCAGTGCCGACTCCAGCATCTTGATATCATCTTCGGCAGTGCCCGCACTGACGATAGAGCTCACTAGTAAAAGTGATACGAGGGTAAAAATTTTCATAAGGGTTTAATCCAGCTGATCGTTATGTTCCAAGTCTTCTAGACACAGAAGCGGTGAGATAATTCAGCAATCTTAGCCTAATATTGCGGCCAACTACACTTTAAACTCTGTTTATCGTGCTCCGACCGCCCCCTGACTGTCCGTGAACAAGGTCACTTCAGGCGCGAGGGTGGTGCTGCTGATACAGGTCTCTCAACCGCTGGTCTGCAATATGCGTATAGATCTGTGTAGTCGAGATATCACTGTGACCCAGCAACATCTGCACGACCCTCAGGTCTGCACCATGATTGAGCAGATGAGTCGCAAAAGCATGCCTCAAGGTATGCGGTGAGATATGGCTGCCCGGTATGTCAGCTATCTTCGCGTAGCGTTTGATCATGTACCAGAATGCCTGGCGCGTCATCTCGCCTCCTCTGCGTGTCACAAACACATAATTCGTAGCGGCACGTTGCGCCAGCAACTCCGGGCGAGCCGCGCCGAAATACCGCTGCAACCAGTCCACCGCGATCTCGCCTATCGGCACCAGTCGTTCTTTATCTCCTTTACCGATGATGCGTACTACACCTGCATCAAGCGAGACACTGCTGATATGTAATCCCACCAGCTCGGAAACACGCAGCCCTGAGGCATACAGCAGCTCCAGCATGGTCTTGTCACGTATGCCGATAGCGGTAGTCGTATCCGGTGCATCCAGCAAGCGTTCTATCTGGGTCTCATTCAAACTAAACGGTAGTTTTTTTTCTGCCTTGGGTGATTCCAGCAGATGGGTCGGATCGATCTGGATGACACCGGAACGCTTCAGAAAACTGTAGAAGCGTCGCAATGTCGATAACATCCGTGCAGTCGTACGCGATGCATGCCCGGCTTGAAAGTTGTGCGCCAGAAATAACTGGATATGGCTGGCATCGGCATGTTCGATCGCTATCGACTGGGATGTTGACCAGACAGAATATTTTGCGATATCACGACGGTAGGCGCCCAACGTATTATCACTGAGTCCTTTCTCTATCCATAGATGATCAACAAACCGTTCGATGAGTTGTTGTTGTGCGCTATCGAGCTGATCAAACAATGCCATAGAAAGTTTTTTTATCGTTATTATTCTTCATTGTCATTAAATGTAGCAAAATTCCTTACCGACTGGTTACTTTGCAACCAAATAGCCGCAACCGATTACAAACTTCATCAATATTTTTTATCACGTAAACAAAAAAGCCACTCACGGATGAGTGGCTTTTTACAGAAG
>WFUQ01000130.1 GCA_015484935.1 Gammaproteobacteria bacterium | reverse complement strand
GGGTGAAGGCTTCAATGATGTGCTGGAGCTGAAAGCGGGTATCTGCCTGCTGGACCCCGAAACCCTGCTATTGGATGCGTATCGTCAGAACGATTTGTTTCGGGAGCAGTTGCAGCTTGCGGATATTCTGGTGGCGAACAAGATCGATCTGGCCTCCGTGCAGGCACTCCAGGCATTCCATACGCTATGTGAAAGTTTCTCACCGGCCAAACAGTTGACCGCTGAGACTAGCCACGGTCGCTGTAAGACTGAGTGGCTGGATATCGAACATCGCAACTATACACAAACGGTCAGCTTCAAGGCAGTCACAGAAGGTGATCGAGGCGGATGGCAGACGCACAGTTTCGAATTTTCTGACGAGACAGTCTTTGATTACCGCGCGGTAAAAGACTGGCTTGCAGAACTGGATGTGACTCGCTTGAAAGGGTTTATCAGAACAGCAGAGGGTAACTACCTGATAAACGCAACGTGCTTGCAGTCTGATATGGTTCGCATGGAGCAAGATCGATCCAATCTGATCGAGGTGATCGATCAGAAGCTGGATATCGCCGCTTTGGAGCAGGGGCTTGAGGACTGCATCCTGTAGCAGAGCAGTCTGTTCATTTCCTTGATATGTGTGTTGTGTAGTAAAAATACGGAGAATGCTTGACTTGGAGCTGACTCCAGAGTTTAAACTCACTATCAATCGATAAAAACATACGATTTAACGGAACCTGGAGCCCACTCCAGATAGTCATAGCAAACAGATAACAACACAGGTATACCATGCACACATCCCGATTTGCCGCTTCAGTACTGCTGATGCTCGTCACCACTGCCACTGATATTGCATGGTCCCATGACCCGGTATTCGGTTTGGGGCCGCATGTATTGTTCAAAGACGGCGTCGAAATTGCGCCGGAACTTAATCAGGCCAGTGCAGGTAATAATGAGGTGAACGAACTGGGGGTCGAGCTGACCTACGGGTTGACCGGTGACTGGTCGGCAGGGTTGGTGATACCTTATGTCGATAAAACTATCGCAGGTACATCTGCCAATGGCCAGGGTGATCTGCGCCTGTTCACCAAATACCGTTTCTGGCGGCTGGATGGGCCCGGTGTACAGCAATCCGCATCGGTAGCACTCAAAATAAAAACCGACACCGGTAACAATGCGGTGAGTACAGGTACCACTGATACCTTGCTCGGACTGACTTACGGTTATGAAGGTCGTAAATGGTATCGATGGGCAGCAGTGCGTTATCTTGATAACGGCAAAAACAGTACTGGACTAAAACGTGGCAGCAAGATGTTCTTTGATCTGGTCGGCGGCATCCGTCCAACACAGAGCAGTTATCTGGAACCGGATACGGTCTGGTTGCTGGAACTCAACGGTGAGTTTTCGCAGCGTAATGAGCTCAATGGTATCGAGCTCGCGAGTACGGGCGGGAAAGAATGGTTTATCTCGCCGGGCATCTTCTGGACCTTGCGAAATTTTGCTGTCAAAGCAGGTGTGCAGATCCCCATCGCCAGTGACCTTAATGGTACCCAGACAAAAACAGATTATCGCGCCAGGCTGGTTCTGGAGTGGCATCTATGAGCGAGCAATCCGATCGAACACTGAACAGGAGATAAAACGATGAAACACAATCTCAACAAATTCACGCTTGCACTACTGTTGTTTTTATCCATGACGCAGGTCGCGATGGCAGCTAAAACCATCTATTCGATCCGTGTCGATGGTCTCGCTTGCCCCTACTGTGCTTACGGCATAGAGAAGAAACTCAATGAGCTGGACGGTGTGAAATTCAGGAGCATGGATCTGGATAAAGGCATCGTCACGGTCGATACATACGATGTCAAACTGCAAGAGGATCAACTCAAGCAGTTGTTCCAGGACTCCGGCTTCACCTATCGCAACAAGACGGAAAAGACAGAATGAAATCAGTGAAAGCAGAAGCGCGTACCCATACAGGTATCAGCTTTTTCACTTTATTCACCAGCACCGGCACGCTGATCTGTTGTGCGCTGCCCATCATCCTGGTGACACTGGGAATGGGTGCGAGTGTGGCGGCGATGACCAGTAACTTCCCGTTCCTGATTACGCTCAGTCAGCATAAAGAATGGGTGTTCGCGCTTTCCGGATTGATGTTGGCGCTCTCATTGTGGCTGACCTATCGTCCCGGACAGAGCTGTCCGACTGATCCGGAGCAGGCGCGTTTGTGTCAGTTATCGAAACGTTGGAACAAGCGTGTCTTGTGGACATCTATCATCATCTGGGGAATCGGTTTCTTCGCCGCTTTCCTCGCTCTTCCGATAAGAATGGCATTGGGTATCTGATGCCTCATGTACAAAACCATACAGGATATAACTATGTTCAAACGAATACTTCTGGTCTTCAGCCTGCTCATCAGCACCCATACATGGGCGGATAACTATCGATATGATGCTGACGTCGAAGGCATGGTGTGTGCTTTCTGCGCCTACAGTGTCAGCAAGAAGATCAGCACCTTGCCGGGAGTGGATGCGGATTCTGTCGATGTGGATCTGAAAGGCGGACACGTGCAGTTCTACTCTAGCAAAACCGTGCAGGAGACAACGCTGATACCCTTGTTCAGTGATTCGGGTTTCACCCTGAGTAATCTGAGACAGACGGTTTCAGGTCATGATGATAAAGCGAGTGATGAAACGGCATCGTTGATACTGGAGATCGACAACGACAGCGTAGAACAGTACGGTGATATGATCGAGTCGATGGGCAATATCGCAGCCAGTACCCCATCACGTTTACTGATTACCGCCTCGTTTGAATTTGAAGATACGCTACTCAAGCCGATATTGATGGGGCGTCAGCAGGTTATAAAAGTGCGTTTTATACCGGAAGACAGCGAACGGGTACGATTACAGTTATTTGCTGAACAATGATGCAGTGGTTTAGTCTTAGTAGCCATGACTGACGCTAAAAAAATCAGGGTGGAACTATTTACTTCAAACCTGTGTTCACGATGTAAACAGGCGAAACAGGTATTGTCCGAGCTGGTGGTCGAGCTCGGTGAGCAAAACTTCGAGCTGGAATTCGTCGATGTGGTCAAGCATATCGATCGCAGTGTCGAGCAGGGGGTATTGTCCACGCCGGCACTGGTCATCGATAAACATCTCGTCAGTACCACCTTACCGCGCAGGCAGGAATTGAAAACCCTGTTGGAAGATTCGATCGGTCAGTCGAGCTAAGTCTCTATCATGCCAGCGACAGAATGTTTAAAGATAGGTGAAGTGGTCGATACGCTGGGGATCAGTGCTGATACTTTGCGTTATTACGAAAAGATCGGCTTGCTCAAGAAAATAAACCGCTTACCTTCTGGTGTGCGACTGTACAATGAACGTGATCTGTCCAGATTGCGTTTCATCCAGCGTGCCAAGACTATGAATTTCTCGCTGGATGAGATCGCGCAGTTGATCCGTATGCGCGACAACCCGACACGTGCCAGAAAGAGTGTGCGTAAGCTGACTCAGAACAAACTCGATGAAGTCGAGCAGCATCTGGCTACTTTGCGCACTTTGAAAAACGAGCTGACCCTGCTGGTCAATCTATGCTCGGGCTCTGAAGACGGTTGTCCGATTATCGATGATATGAGCAGGGATGATATGAGCAGTGATGACACAGACAAGTCCGGATAAAACGGACTGAGACAGCTGTCAAGCGAGGGCGGGAACGTATTCTCGTGTTAGTTATGGAACTGCGCACTGTAGTCGTGCACGACATTCACCAGCGCTTCGACATTCTCCGGTTTGATGTTCGGTGTGATGCCATGACCCAGATTGAATACATGCCCCTCGCCCTGACCGAAGCTGTCGAGGATGCGTTTCGCTTCCTGTTCGACAGTGGCAGCTGAGGTCGCCATCACCGCCGGGTCGAGATTGCCCTGCAAACCGACCTTGTCACCGACACGTTTTCTGGCAGTGCCGATATCGACAGTCCAGTCCAGACCCAGTGCATCGCACCCGCTGGCCGCCATATCTTCCAGCCATAGTCCGCCACCTTTGGTGAACATGATGACCGGAATGGTCTGGCCATCGTGATCGCGATCAAGTTGGTCGATGATGCGTCGCATGTAGGCCAGCGAGAAATCCTGATAATGCTGATGACTCAATGCGCCACCCCATGAATCGAATATCATCACAGTCTGCGCCCCGGCTGCGATCTGTGCATTGAGATACACTGCAACCGAATCGGCCAGTACCCCCATCAACTGATGTGCT
Organism: Gammaproteobacteria bacterium; assembly: GCA_015484935.1. Lineage (GTDB taxonomy): Bacteria > Pseudomonadota > Gammaproteobacteria > SZUA-229 > SZUA-229 > S139-92. Next base: position 2,397 of record WFUQ01000130.1, on the reverse strand, counting down.
GTCTCAGGCTGTTCGAACAACAGCGCCTTGATTTTGGAGAATGTTTTGCTGCTACCGCCCTCTACCATGTAGGTGGCTAGTGTCCACGGGCTGCCGGAAAAACCGATCAGTGGCACATCGCCGTTCAGTTCTCTGCGGATGAGTGAGACCGCATCGGTGACATATTTCAGTTCCTGTGACGGGTCGATCACACCCAGTTTGCTGATGTCAGCCGCAGAGCTGAGCGGGCGTTCAAATTTGGGGCCTTCACCTTCGGAGAAATACAGACCCAGTCCCATGGCATCGGGGATAGTGAGGATATCTGAGAACAGGATGGCAGCATCCAGATCGAATCGACGCAGGGGTTGTAATGTGACTTCGCAGGCAAGATCCGGTGTGCTGCACAGCGTCATGAAATCGCCGGCCTTTTCCCTGACGGCACGATATTCAGGCAGGTAACGGCCGGCCTGTCGCATGATCCAGATAGGGGTGCGGTCTACGGGTTGTCTCAGGAATGCCTTTATCAGGCGATCGTTTTTGAGTTGTGTCATCGCCTTTATCTACGTGCTGCCTGCGTGAATCTTACGATCTGTGTTGATTGAGGTGAGGCTTATCCGTCAGCTAGCTGGCGTTAAGCAGGGCTTTGATCTTGCCGCTGACTTCGCCCATGTCGGCACGGCCGACGATTGCGGGTCTGACTACCCCCATGACCTTGCCCATCTCTTTCATCGAGCTGGCACCGGTCTTGTCGATGGCATCGTTGATGATGGCTTCTATCTCGTCGTCGCTGAGTGCCTGGGGCAGGTAAGCCTGGATGATATCGATCTCGAATTTTTCTATATCGGCGAGGTCGTTGCGGTCGGCCGCTTCGAACTGCGAGATAGACTCGCGGCGCTGTTTGACCATCTTGTCGAGGATGACGATGATGCGGTTATCATCGAGTTCGATGCGTTCATCGACCTCGACCTGTTTGAACGCGGCCAGCATCAACCGGATGACTGCCAGGCGTTTCTTGTCGCCTGCTTTCATCGCGGTTTTCATTGCGTCCTGAATCTCGGTTTGCAGGGCGCTACTCATAGTCAAGGATCTAACGTCTGCGCTGATGAGGAGAACGCGCGAATTTGCTGCGCTCTTTAGAGAGCTTCTTCAGATGACGTTTCACTGCAGCAGCAGCTTTACGTTTGCGTTCCGTGGTGGGCTTCTCGTAAGCTTCGCGGCGGCGGACTTCAGTCAGTACGCCTGCTTTCTCGCAAGAACGCTTGAAGCGTCGCAGAGCGATGTCGAAAGGCTCGTTTTCTTTTACTCGTATTGCTGGCATGGATACCCCAAAAATCTGTTCTAAAAATTCTGCCCGGTCGAAAATACACAAAGCAAAATGCACAAAAAACCGCATCGAGTGCGGTGAAACCACGTAGTATATCGCATTTTTACCGATTACCATAGATTGTTATGAATATTTATCTGTCTGGTGCTGAAACAGCCATGGGCTGTCTGAGGACGGTCTGATGCTGGTTCTGGGCATAGAGAGCTCCTGCGACGAGACCGGGATCGCGCTGTATCACAGCGAGCGCGGTCTGCTGGCACATGTGCTGCACAGTCAGGTGGCGGTGCACGCCGAATATGGCGGGGTGGTGCCCGAGCTGGCATCGCGTGACCATATCCGGTTTCTGGTGCCGTTGATGCAGCAGACGCTGGAGCAGGCAGGGGTGCAACGTACCGATATCGACGCTATCGCCTACACGGCAGGCCCCGGACTGATCGGGGCGCTGATGTCGGGAGCAGCGGTGGCACGCAGTCTGGCGTGGTCGCTGGGTATTCCTGCGGTCGAAGTCCATCATATGGAAGGCCACTTGCTGGCACCGATGCTGGAAGACGAGGTGCCCGAATTTCCATTTATCGCCCTGCTGGTCTCGGGCGGTCATACCCTGCTGGCGAAGGTCGAAGGCATCGGACAGTATCGATTGCTGGGGCAGAGTCTGGACGATGCCGCGGGTGAAGCCTTCGATAAAACCGCCAAGATGCTGGGGCTGGGATATCCGGGTGGGCCTGAGCTGGCAAAAGCCGCGTTACGGGGTGATCCTGCCCGGTTTCGATTTCCGAGACCGATGACCGACCGACCGGGTCTGGATTTCAGTTTCAGCGGCCTGAAGACCTATGCGCTGAATACCCTGTACAAGGTCAAACAGGATGCAGACCTGGAGCAGTCCAAAGCGGATATCGCCCGTGCATTCGAAGATGCGGTGGTCGATACCCTGCGCATCAAATGCAAACGTGCTTTGCAACAGCATGCTACTCATCGTCTGGTCGTAGCGGGGGGCGTGGGTGCCAATCAGCAATTACGCACCGGCCTGAAGGCGATGGCGGCTGACATAGGTGCCGAGGTGTTCTACCCGCGCATCGAATTCTGTACCGATAACG
>WFUQ01000129.1 GCA_015484935.1 Gammaproteobacteria bacterium | reverse complement strand
ATGCGGCGTTTGACTTCCGCACCGAAACCTTCACCGCGAGAACGTTCATACATGTCCAGCAGGTCTTTGGGGTCTTCGCAACGGTAACCGTAACGCACACCATCGAAGCGAGACAGGTTGGCTGAACATTCTGCCGGTGCCACCACGTAATAGACCGGTACACTCAAACCGGTGTTCGGCAGCTCGATCTCGATCAGCTCGGCACCCAGGCTCTGGTACTGTTTCAACGCAGCCTGAACCACCTCATCGGTGGAGGCAGCCAGACCTTCACCGAAATATTCTTTGGGTAATCCTATGCGTAAACCATCGAGTGGTTTATCCAGATCGGCGGTATAGTCATCGACATCGTGTTCGATGCTGGTGGAATCTTTCTCATCGAAACCGGCGATGGCGTTCATGATCAAGGCACAGTCACTCGCTGTCTGCGCCATCGGTCCGCCCTGATCCAGACTGGAGGCGAAGGCGATCATGCCGTAACGTGAGACCCGACCGTAAGTCGGTTTCAGACCGGTGATACCGCACAGTGCAGCGGGTTGCCTGATCGAACCGCCGGTGTCGGTGCCGGTAGCGGCAGGCGTCAGACGTGCAGCGACCGATGCGGCCGAACCGCCGGAAGAACCGCCGGGCACACAATCGGTGTCCCACGGATTTCTCACTGCACCATAGTAGCTGGTCTCGTTCGATGAACCCATGGCGAACTCATCCATATTGGTCTTGCCCAGCATGACCACACCCGCCTGCTTCATCTTGCTGACGACGGTCGCGTCATAAGGTGAAACAAAATTATCCAGCATCTTCGAACCACAGGATGTCTTCACACCGCTGGTGCAGAAGATATCTTTGTGTGCGATGGGCATACCCAGCAAGGCACCGGTGTCACCAGCCGCACGTCGTGCATCTGCCGCTTTAGCTGTATCGATAGCATCATCGGCGATGGTGATAAAACTGTTCAGGTCTTTATCTTTATCGTTTATACGTTGCAGAAAATGTTCGGTGAGTTCGACACTGCTGACCTCACCCGCCTGTAACAGCGCCGACAGTTCGGTCAACGATTTTGAAAAATAATCACTCATAATTATTACGACCTTACTCGATCACTTTCGGTACGAGATACAGACCGTCTTCCGCTTTCGGTGCGACAGCCTGGAAAGCGTCTCTCTGATTCTCTTCGGTGACCACGTCTTCACGCAATCTCTGCACGGCATCGAAGGGGTGCGCCATCGGTACGACACCTTCCGTATCTACGGCGTTCATCTGTTCGACCAGATGCAGGATACTGGAGAGATTATTCGCGTATGCCTCCACATCGGCATCGTCTATCTTCAGTCGCGCCAGATGGGCGATTTTTTTGACCTGTTCTTTGTCCAGCGACATGGGCTTTCTATACTCTGCTTGTGTTGTCTATCTTGTTGTCAGGCGACGACCAGACGCGCACCTGTTCGGAGGCGGGAAGTTAGCATACTCTGCGATTTTACTCTACATAGCAGGGCCAGGCTGCCCGTGTGGCTATTAATATAGCTTGCTCGAATCACCCCCGATTGCTAGAGTAGCCGCCAGATTAGGCATGAAGCGGGCATTCAAGACCCAAATATCCTATATTCTCTAAGATAAGAATAAAAATAACTCCGATAATCAGAATTATATTCACAGATTCAGCAGGTAAGCCGGCACATGTTCAACCGTATCAGGGGAATGTTCTCCAACGATCTGTCTATTGATTTAGGCACCGCCAACACTCTTATATATGCCCGTGGCAAGGGTATCGTGCTCGACGAGCCTTCTGTGGTCGCTGTCAGACAGGATCGCGGACCCGGTGGCCCCAAATCGATCGAAGCCTACGGCAAAGACGCCAAAGGCATGCTCGGTCGCACCCCGCAGAACATCATCGCTATCCGCCCCATGCGCGATGGCGTCATCGCCGATTTCAACATCACCGAAAAGATGCTGCAACATTTCATCCGCTCGGTGCATGAGAGCCAGCTATTACGACCCAGCCCGCGCGTACTCATCTGTGTACCCTGTGGTGCCACCCAGGTAGAGCGCCGTGCTATCCGTGAATCGGCAGCCGGTGCCGGTGCCCGCAGCGTCTATCTCATCGAAGAGCCGATGGCAGCCGCTATCGGAGCCGGTATGCCGGTGGATGAACCGCGCGGTTCCATGGTGCTGGACATCGGCGGGGGTACTTCCGAAGTCGCGGTGATCTCACTCAACGGCATCGTCTACGCCGCATCGGTACGTGTCGGTGGCGATAAATTCGACGAAGCCATCACCAGTTATGTGCGCCGTAACTACGGCATCCTCATCGGCGAAGCTACTTCCGAGAAGATCAAACACGAGATCGGTACCGCCTATCCCGGAAAAGATCTGCTGGAGATCGAAGTCAAGGGTCGCAACCTGTCCGAAGGTATCCCGCGCAGCTTCTCACTCAACAGCAACGAGATTCTTGAATCACTGCAGGAACCGCTGCACGGCATCGTCAGTGCAGTCAAAACGGCACTGGAACAGACACCGCCGGAACTGGGCGCAGATGTTGCCGAACGTGGCATCGTCCTGACCGGTGGCGGTTCATTACTGCGCGATCTGGACAGATTGTTGATGGAAGAGACCGGTCTGCCTGTGGTCATGGCAGAAGACCCGCTGACCTGTGTCGCCCGTGGCGGTGGTCGGGTACTGGAACTGATCGACGAACACGGTGGTGATTTCCTCGCTGTCGAATAACAACAGAGGCACGGTACGGGTAGCAAAGCGCAAGTCCGGATCTGACTGTCGGGCTTTCACCCTTACCCTCCATACCTTGCCACTCGCCACCGGTTCATCATGAAACCCCTTTTTCTTCGTGGCCCTTCGGTTACCCTGCGGATGATACTGCTGGTGGTCGCATCTATCGTGCTGATGACCGTCGATCATCGCTGGAATCATCTACAGGTAGTCAGAAACACGCTCTCCCATCTGTTGTATCCACTGCAATACACCATCGATCTACCGGTTCGTTTCTATTACTGGGCCGACGAGATATTCACCACGCATGACAACCTGATCGAAGAAAACCGCGCCTTGAAGGCACGCCAGCTGGAAAACCGGGTGCAGTTGCAGAAACTCGATATCGTGGAGCGAGAGAACGAACGTCTGCGTCTCCTGCTCAGCGCCACCCCAAAAACCAGAGAGAAAGTACTGATCTCCGAGATCATCGGGGTCGATGTCGATCCGTTCCGACAGCTCTTCATCATCAACAAAGGGACCAGTGATGGCATCTACGTCGGTCAACCGGTCATCGATGCCCACGGCGTTATCGGGCAGATCCTGTACGCCAACGCCCTCACCTCGACCGTGATGTTACTCACCGATGCCAGTCACGCCATACCCGTTCAGGTAGACCGCACCGGCCTCCGCTCGGTGGCTTTCGGTACCGGGCACAACGACCAGCTCGATCTTAAACACATCCCGCAGAATACCGATATCGTGGTCGGTGATATGTTGATCACCTCCGGGCTGGGTGGTCGCTTCCCTAACAATTACCCGGTCGCGATCGTCACCGCTGTGGAAAAAGTCGCCGGTGAAACCTTTGCCCATGTACGCGCCGCACCGCTGGCATTGCTGGATCAGACACGCGAGGTGCTGGTGGTCTGGAACGATGAGCAGACGCAGGATGAAGCTCAGGCAGAAGAATCAGAATCAACCGAGGCAGTTGATGATGCGCAGTGATTTTCGCATGGGCCTGATCACCATCATCGCCGCCTTTATTCTGGCGATGGTTCCCCTGCCCGACTGGGCAGAAAACCTTCGACCTGACTGGGTCGCGCTGGTGCTGATCTACTGGGCGATGGCACTGCCTTCACGTATCGGTGTCACCTCGGCCTGGCTGGCCGGCCTGATGCTGGATGTCACCCACGGTGCCATCCTCGGCCAACATGCCATCGGCCTGGTCATCATCATCTATGTGGTCCATCTGCAACACCAGCGCCTGCGGGTCGCTTCTCTGTTACAGCAGGCGCTGTTCATACTGATACTGTTGTTGTTCAAACAGTTACTGGTCCTGTGGGTCGATGGCATCGTCGGTCGCTCTACCGATGCCTGGCTGTATTTTATCCCCGGACTGGTCGGTGCCATGTTATGGCCCTGGGTCTATATCATCCTGCGCGACCTGCGACGACAGTTCATCTATCGTGCGATGTAAAGCTGGCGATGTGACCGGATGCTCGCTACGACACTAATTTGAGCGTCTATACTCAGTAGCTATTAATCCAGACAAAACTATTTCAGGACGTTGACATGAAAGTTACGCCTTACCTCAAAGTTCTCGCAGAAAAAGAAGGTTCCGATGTTTATCTCTCTACCGGTGCTCGCCCCAGTGCAAAATTCAGTGGCGTACTGACCCCACTCGGCAAAGACCCCTGCCCTCCCGGTTATGTGGAAAAACTGGCGATGGAGATGATGAACGATAAACAGAAACAGGAATTCGCCGCCAAACCCGAGATGAATCTGGCACTGTCATTACCCGATGTCGGCCGCTTCCGTGTCAACATCTTCAAGCAACGTAACGAAGTCTCCATGGTCATCCGTAATATCCAGACCGAGATACCCAACATCGATGATCTGGGTCTGCCGCCCATACTTCAGAAAGTCGTGATGGCGAAACGTGGACTGATCCTGTTCGTCGGTGGTACCGGCTCAGGTAAGTCGACATCTCTGGCGGCGCTGATCGATCATCGCAACAGCAACTCCAAAGGGCATATCATCACCATAGAAGACCCGATCGAATACGTACACAAACACAAAGGCTGCATCGTCAACCAGCGCGAAGTCGGGATGGACACTGACTGTTTCGAAGACGCACTGAAAAACACACTGCGACAGGCACCCGACGTTATCCTCATCGGTGAGATACGCGACCGCGAAACCATGGAACATGCACTGGCGTTCGCCGAGACCGGCCATCTTGCTATCTCGACATTGCACGCCAACAACGCCAACCAGGCGCTGGATCGCATCGTGAATTTCTTCCCGGAAGAGAAACGCCAGTCACTATTGAGTGACCTGTCCATCAACCTGCAAGCCTTCGTCTCACAGCGATTGATCCCGACCGTCGATGGCAAACGCTGCGCCGCTATCGAGATTATGCTGAACTCTCCCCGCATCGCCGACCTGATCAAAGACGGTCAGGTACTGGAGATAAAAGAAGTGATGGAGAAGTCAGAACCCATGGGTATGCAGACCTTCGACATGGCACTGTATAACCTCTATCGCGCAGGCAAGATAACGCTGGATGAAGCACTCAAGAACGCCGATGCGACCAACAACCTGCGCCTGAAGATCGAACTTGCTGAAAAGGGCCAGTCTGTTTCAGCCACGACCGATACCGCCGAGCAGGATAAATCTGAAACCCCGAGTAGCGCCCCCGCCAAACCCGATCCACTGGCGGGTCTGAGCCTGGTCGACCATGCCGACGACGAAGACGAGAGCGAAGAAGGTTCCGTCGCAAAATTCAGTCCGCCTGAAGACGATTAAACACAATTCCGGCTATACTTATCCCATCATCCACACATTTATATAAGCAGTTATCACCATGTTCCGTTGCCCACATTGCGAAAAATCAGGCATACAAGCCTTCAGAAAAGCCATCCTCAGCCCCGGCCTGCTCGCCACCTGCCAATCATGCAAACAGACCTCAAGCATCCGCTATACCGGCTGGTTGACCGCGATGCTACCCGGTACCGCGTTGATGATCGGTGCGTTGTTTACTGAATCGGAGACCATGGAGTGGGCTTTGAATATCGGCGGGATTGCTTTAGTGATTGCTCTGCCACTGTTTTTTGCGCCGTTGCATAAAGCGGATTAAATTCAGGGAGGCATTAGCCGCGAAGGGCGCGATGAACGCAAAAGAAAGATTCTGTCTGCGTATCTTCTGAGTGCGTATTTCGAGATGGGCTTGAATTACACTGTAAAAAAACCATGAATTAATTCGCGGCCAAAATGCGCCAACAACAGCAAACTGCACTATCGTTCTCACATCCAACTCTGCACCACGTTTAAAACAGACCAGCTCTGGTAGAAGCCAAAGAGGTTCATATACCTCTATCGTATAAACCTTCTTTCTAGAAGTGTTTTCATGTCTCTACGACCATCAACACATAAATGGACGATGACCTTACTTCCGATAATTTCATAAATTGCACGGTATAGCTTGAAGTTTATCTCTTTAAATTCTTTAATTCCCTGAACACTTAATTCTGGAGGGTAATGCCCTCGCTCTGGTGGCTCTGCCAGCGATAAGATTAGTGATTCCAGATTACCTAAAACATACTCTGCATTCTGAAGTGTATCCTTCTTCGCAATATAATCATATATATCGAAAATATCCTTTTCAGCTTCAGATGTAATTACGATCTGATATTTTTTCAAACTTGAGCATCCTTAATATATTTTCGAATATCAGAAAATGCTTTCCTAGCTGTTTTAAATTTCCCAGCTGCATATGATTCTTTACTCTGTGCAATCATTTTAAGCATTGCCAGTGACTCCTGGTCCTGCTCGTATTCTGCTACATCCAGAAGTACCGCTTTTGCTT
>WFUQ01000128.1 GCA_015484935.1 Gammaproteobacteria bacterium | reverse complement strand
ATGTGGGAGACATCGAACATGCCGGCATCTTTGCGCACCTGATGGTGCTCGTCCATCTGCGAACCGTAGTTGATCGGCATCTCCCAGCCAGCGAAATCGACGATCTTGCCGCCGTATTCGACGTGTTTGTCAAAAAGTACTGTTTTATTTCCCATATCTCTCAACCGCTGACTACCTGCATCACAGGTAGGTGAATTTTTCGAAGGCGCAATCCTACACCTTCAACATTGTCCAGGCTAGTTCCTGCAATATCTGCAAGGTGTTACATCGCATCGGTATCGACGGGTTCTGCGCAAGCGAAAACAGCACGCACTAGCGTCGCACCCCCATCGCATGCTGCATGAACTGCTGCTTGATGAAGGGCGCATGATCGACCATATTCAGACCCGCATTGCGCAACATCGACAGCCAGGCATTATCATTACTGAATAACTGATTGAAGCCGGTCATGGCATTTTCCATGATACGGTTCTCACCTTTGCGATGACGCTCATAGGCTCGCAGGGTATGCTGTGCCCACCAGTGACGTTTTTCATGGCGAGCGTCGAGCAGGATCTGCGACAACTCACTGACATCGAGGATGCCGAGGTTCGCGCCCTGCCCGGCCAGGGGATGGATGATATGTGCCGCATCGCCGACCAGTGCCAGCCCGTCCTGAATATACTGATCGACATGGCCATGTTGCAACGGAAAAGCAGCGCGCGCCGTGGTCAGTGTGACCGCGCCCAGTTTGTATTCGAAGGCCTGCTGCAAGGCCTCGGTAAACTCGCTCTCGTCCATCGCCACGTACTGCTCCGCCTGCTCGGCAGGTAGTGACCAGACGATGGAACACTGATCCTGATGCAAGGGCAAAAATGCCAGCGGTCCCTGTGGCAAAAAGATCTGCCATGCGGTGTGTCGATGGCTGTACTCAGTATCGACCGCACAGACCAGCGCCTTCTGCCCGTAGGTGACAGTGTGCATATCGATATTGGCGACATCGCGTATCTTCGAATTGACCCCGTCCGCGCCGACCAGCAGACGGCACTCGATACTATTGCCATCATCGAGCGTGACCAGACGGGAATCGGCCAACTGGATAGACTCGATACTCGCCGGACAGAGGAGTTCGATGTTGTCCGCCGCCTCGACCTGTTCCAGCAGGGCGTGTTGTATACGATTGTTCTCGATGATGTAACCCAATGCATCCAGCCCCAACTCGGCGCTATCGAAATGGATCTCACCGGCACCGGTACTGTCCCAGACATGCATGTCACTGAATGCGGTCGCGCGATCCTGCAGCATGGCATCCCATGCCTTGCATTGTTGAAACACTGCCATGGCAGCGCGCCCGATAGCCGAGACACGCAAGTCGGTCTGCTCGGCCTTTTCCGATAACACATTGCGCTCGATGAGCACGACGCTGAAATCGGTATCCGCCAGCAGGCATGCCAACGTCAGCCCGGCTATGCCACCACCGGCGATGACTATGTCACAGCTCTGTGTCGTCGCAGTCATAAGGTCACACCCGACTCAGGCCCGGCAAACGACCTGCCAGCCCCATGCTCTGCTTCGCCAGCCGGTGTTTGATGAAAGGCAAAACGTCCACTGCCAGCAACCCCACGGAACGACTGTGTGCCAGCGGTGAAAAATCGTTGCTGAATATCTTTATCAACGCATCGGTAAAACGGTACACGGTGCGGGTATCGGCTTCGCGGATGGACTGGTATTCGAGTAACAACTCGGTTCTGCCCGGATCGAGCTGCCGGTCGTGTTCGGCGGTGAAACAATCGACCAGCGTGGCGATATCGCGCAACGCGAGATTGAAGCCCTGCCCGGCGACCGGATGGATAGCATGCGCGGCATTCCCGACCATGACCACCCTGCCCCGCACCAGCTCGGAACTCGCCTGCAAGCTGAGCGGATACATGCTGCGCATACCGGTTTTTTTCAATATGCCTGCACGATAACCGAAACGTTGCTGCAACTGCTGCAAGAACGCCTCATCATCCAGTCGCATGGTCTGTTCTGCCTGTGCCACCGGCTGTGTCCACACCACCGAATAGCGATTGCCCGTCATCGGCAACAGTGCCACCGGGCCGGTATCGGTAAAACGTTCGTAGGCGATGTTATCGTGACGCTGACCGGGCGTGATATTCGCGATCACGGCACACTGATGATAAGTCTTGCCGGTGTTGGCGATAGACAGACATCGCCGCACTTTCGAGTGGATGCCATCAGCCGCCACCAGACATTTTGCTTGCAGTGCGACCGGCTCACCATCCTGCTCGACCACGACCGATACCTGCTGCTGGTATTCCTCGATGGATTGCAGTGTGGCAGGACAGAACAGGGTGACATTATCTTGCCTGGCCAACTGCGCGTGCAACACCTCGCCCAGCACTCTGTTCTCAGCGACATAGCCCAGCGCTTCGACACCTTCCTCATCATGATACAGACGGGTCACACCCAGATGCCCTCTGTCCGAAATATGGATGGTCTTTATCGCTTCGACCTGATCGTGCAACGCCGGCCACAGCCCCATATTCTGCAAGATGGTCCTGCTGCCATAGGAGAGCGCCACTGTGCGGTCGTCGTAGCAAGGCTGGGCATCGGCATCATGCGCAAAAGCCTCGACGATGGCGATGCGGTAGTCGCTGTCACGCAACATGATGGCGAGACTGGCACCGACCAGCCCGCCGCCCACAATGATGATATCGAAACTGTTGCGCTGCACCGTCATGCTCGTCGATCGCTAACCGGAAGCCATCACCGCCTCGACCTCGTCCGTGGTTCTCGGCAAGCCTTTGGTGAGCATGTCACAACCGTCTTTGGTGATGACGATATCGTCTTCGATACGCACACCGATATCCCACCAGCGTCTGGCACCACGGCTGCCGTGCGGGATATACAGCCCCGGTTCGACCGTCATCACCATGCCTTTCTCCAGCAGACGCCATTCGTCATCGACCTTGTAGTCACCGACATCGTGCACATCCATACCCAGCCAGTGGCCGGTACGGTGCATATAATATTTCGAGTAGGCAGCCTCTTTTATCAGTTTCGCAGGCGTACCTTTCAACAAACCCAGTTCGACCATGCCCTTGGTCAGCGTCTTCACCGCAGCATTGTGCGGGTCGTTCCAGTGGTTACCCGGCTTTGCCTGTTTCATCGCTGCATCCTGTGCCGCCAGCACCAGATCATAGATCTCTTTCTGAGGTGCGCTGTAGCGTCCGTTGACCGGGAAGGTGCGGGTGATGTCCGCGGCATAGCTGTCGTACTCGGCACCGGCATCGATCAGCACCACATCCCCGTCGTGCATCTCCTGATCGTTTTCGGTGTAATGCAGGATGCAACTATTGGCACCGCTACCGACGATAGAGGGATACGCCCAACCGGCACCATTGCGGTTGAACTGATACATGATCTCGGCTTCCAGCTCGTATTCCTTCATACCCGGCCGGCATATCTTCATGGCATTGATATGACCCTGCACCGATATCTTTGCCGCCTTGCGCATCAGGCTTATCTCATCGCGACTCTTGAACAGGCGCATGTCGTGCAGCAGGTAATCCAGCGCGACGAATTCATATGGTGCATGCTTGCCGCCACGTGATTGCCGACGCAGACCGTTGACGCAATTGATGACCTGTTTGTCGAAATCGGGATTGAGACCAATGGTGTAGTACACCCGTTCGCAGTGCTCCATCAGTTTGGGCAACATCTCGTCCAGCTCGGTGATGGGATACGCCTCGTCTACCGCAAATTTTTCCACCGCACCTTCCGGGCCGTGGCGACGTCCGTGCCAGGTCTCCATCATGGGGTCACGGTCACGACAGAACAGGATATATTGTCCCTGCTGCCGGTCGGGCAGCAATACGATGACCGCTTCGGGTTCGGCGAAACCGGACATATAATAAAAATCACTGTCCTGACGATAACCGTGTTCGACATCACGGTTACGTATCAGTACCGGTGCCGCCGGCAGGATCGCGATGGCATCTTCGCCCATCATGCGCATCAACTGTTTGCGGCGCTGTGCAAATATTCTGGTATTTAACAAATCGATACACCCTGCATGACGATTACTGCTGGAATAATCTAGTGGATAACATTGGTCGACTGCAGAGGCTGCAGCTCTTCGTTGATGAGCAGGATGCCGGTACGGACATATTCAGTGATCTCCATGTAGGCGATCTCGTCAGCGTTGGCATCCCCATCTTCATCTTCTGCCTCACCCGCAGACATAAAATCATCATATCCCGCGCGCGATATCTCGATCATATCCTTGATGATCTCCTGACTGTCGGCCGGTAGTTCGGTCTCTTCCTTGATGCCGCCAGCCGCCAGTCCGTAGACAAAGCCCTGACACCAGTTCGCCAGTGCTTCGACCCGCTCGCTGAGGCTGTCATCGTCATCCGGTAACAGCAGGTGGAAATCGGCCATGGCATCATTCAACTGTTCCAGCGTGGTCTGATGCAGACCGGACAACAGATGCACCGCTTCATGCAGACCGGTACTGGCAGAGTCCTGCTCACCCAGCACATGATCGCTCCAGGTCGATAACCCCGTGGTACCGCGGGCACATAACATGCCACACAGCGCGCCGTGCGCCTCGGCCGCACCCATCATGGCATCGGCTTTGAACAGGGCAGCATCCAGATCAGATAGTTCAGGTAGATAGCTCATAGCCAAAGTCTATCATGCGTTTGCCTGTTAAATATTGTCGCTAGTCATTTGACCCGGCGGCTTTCACAACCTAGTATTAGCGTATGACCGACATAACAACAAAAATTACCCGCCTCGAATCCCAGGTAGAAGAACTGCTCGAACTCTGCCAGAAACTGGGCGATGAAAACAGCGATCTGAGAAATCAGCTACAGCACCTCAGTGGCGAGCGTGGTAAGCTACTCGAACTGAAAGAGCAGGCGCGTTCACAGGTCGAATCGATGATCACACGCCTGCGCTCTATGGAAACGACATAGCACCAACACATAGCACACGGGTTGTAATTTTATGAAGCATCAAGATTCTCTCACCGTCAGCATTCTGGAAAAAGAATACCGGGTCGCGTGCCCACCCGACGAGAAAGACGATCTGAAAGCTTCAGCAGAATTACTCAACGACAGGCTCGATGAGATAAAAGCATCCGGCTCTGTCCTGGGTACAGAAAGGATCGCAGTCATGGCCGCCCTCAATATGAGCCATGAAGTGGTCAACGGAAAACAGATCAAAACCGAACATGCGGACGTCGATGCCCGCATCGCCAGACTGTCGGAACGGATCGAAGATTCGATAAGACAGATTAAATTGATATAAAAGTAACACCATCCGGGCAAAAGTTATTGCGGTTCAGATCGGCTCGCGATTGCCACAGGTCAAGACAAGGGCATGTACTTATGAGGTATAAATAAGTCATGCTTGATGTGAAGCCTGAAGTGCAGACGGGACGAGCTGAATAGCAGAAAAGTTTGGGTGTCTCTGGGATGTGCGTAAGCACCCTGTTATATCCCTTGAGCCTTAAATACTGACCCTGGGAGCGCCGCTGTTTGCACTGTGCGCATTACCGCCCCGGCTAACGCCATCGCGGGAAGCCTGACGTGTTGACGCTGCTCCCACCTGAACTTACCGGTTCAAGGTCAGCAGTTTAGCTACGGCATGCTGGAGACACCTTCTACCCCGCAACCTTCCCCCAAATCTGGCTATAATGCCCCATGCCGGAACCATCAGCTACAACACCAAGACAACATTTTCGCCAGTTACGACGCGAACTGGATGCGCACACCCAAAGACGACACGCCAGACAACTGGCCAGGCATCTGAACCAGCCGCTGCTGCGAAATGCCGGTCGTCTCGCCTGCTACCTCGCCAATGACGGTGAGATAGGCACACAGGCCATCATGCAAGCCGCATGGTCACACGGTCAGGCTATCTACCTGCCGGTATTGTCCCCCCTGAAGAACAGCCTGTACTTTGCCCCGTTCACCCCGGACAGTCAGCTCAGTCGTAACCGCTTCGGCATCTGTGAGCCCGATTGCTCCCCCGCACAATGGCTCAGAGCGCAACAACTGGATGTGATTCTGCTGCCACTGGTCGCGTTCGATGATGCGGGTAATCGTTTAGGTATGGGAGGGGGCTTCTACGACCGCACGCTGGCGTTTCTGCAACACAGGCAACATCGGCGCAAACCGGCATTGATCGGGCTGGCACACGAGATTCAGCACAGCGAAAGGCTGGCGACAGAAAGCTGGGACATCCCGCTGGATGCGATCGCCACCGAACAGCGGTTTCTGGTTTTCTGAGCAGCCAGCTACTCGGATAGAAACAGTCTGTATGCCGGGTTGTCGCTTTCTTCCCAATACGGGTAGGCAAGCTCGTCCAGATAACTGACCAGTTGTTTGCGCTCATCCGGCGGTATCTGCAGGCCAACCAGCACCCGCCCGAAAGCCGCACCGTGGTTACGGTAATGGAACAGGCTGATGTTCCAGCGGTTGCCCACACTGGTCAGAAAATCCAGCAGTGCCCCCGGTCGTTCAGGAAATTCGAAACGATACAGCGCTTCCGAGCCGACATTGGCATTCCGGCCACCGACCATATGACGTACGTGTATCTTCGCCATCTCGTTTTCGGACAGGTCTATCACCGGATAATTTTTCTGCTGCAGTTTACTCACCAGCTCGTCTTTCTCGTTGTCACCGTCACTCAGCTGGATACCGGCGAATACCTGCGCATCGGTAGCATCCGCATAACGGTAATTGAATTCGGTGATGCCGCGCTTGCCGATGATCTTGCAGAACGCTCTGAAACTACCAGGTCTTTCCGGGAT
>WFUQ01000127.1 GCA_015484935.1 Gammaproteobacteria bacterium | reverse complement strand
CGTTCCCATCGGCATCGGTCTGCACTGCGATACCGCCGAGTACGAACTCCACATACAGACGATCACGGCATTTTTCCAGATAGCAGCGATCGGCCATCTGTGCGAGCAGGTCGGCGGTACCTAGCAGGTGTCCGACTTTGTGCATGCGTTTGTCTGCGATACGGATGTGTTCAGGTGCGACTTCATAGCCGGTATAGTGCACCATGTTAGAGATCATCTGCGCATGTTCGCCCATACCGATCTTGTACAGATAACGTTTCAGAAAATCGGCACTGCGGCTGACGTGGGTGAGGGTGTATTCCGCACCATTGAAGTGGTGGTGGTCAGCGACGTGGCGGATGTAGCCTGAATCATGGAACAGGGCGGTGATGATACCGAGCACGGCACGTTCCGGCCCCAACCGGTCAGCTTTTTTTGCCAGTCTCTCATATCCGTTTATCAGGCGAGACAGTGCCAGCGTCATATCCATGGTGTGTTGCTTGTCGTGGTACAGGGTGTCGCAGGCAAGATAGGATGGATACTCGCCTTCGAACAGCCGCTCACAATCAGCGAAAGCGCGTTTCAGTGCAGTGCGATTGAATTTGGGGAAGATGTCAGCGAATACACCGATGACCATATCGCAGACCTGATCGGTATCGATGAGATTGACTTCATTGGTTACATCGTAGGTGGAGCGTCTTTTTTTCATCCAACAGGACCTGACAGTGAGGCTAATACTGTTAAATATAGCTGAAACTTGAACAATTTCACAAAGATGCCTTGGCAGTTTGTGAACCAGTTCAAGTAAATACCTGTGTCACTATGGCATGAAAATAAAACTGTATATTTATCAGGTACTTATTTTGAGGTGTGGGTGAACGATCCGTCCCAGTCTTCAGGGGGCGGGGTATTTCTGTATTGCATGATCCTGTCCAGATAGATCTTGTAGATCAAGCGGTCAGGGTCGCGCTGGCTGAGTGAAAATATCTCTCTTTCGGCCTCATCCCAGTGTTGAGCACGGTAGTGCTTCAGCCCGACGTGGAAACGCTTGAGGTCCTGTCGAACGGATTTGGCGACATTCTCCAGCAGTCCAAGCGGTTCATAGATAGCGACCGGTCTGTCCTTGCCTTTGACACGGACACGATCCAGTTCCCGGTATTCGAACTCCGGAACTTCGTGGCGCGTGCTTTCCCCGCAGATGATATCGACTCCGTAGACCTTGGTTAAGCCCTCAAGACGTGAGCCGAGATTCACTGCATCACCCAGGATGGTGTAATCGACACGGAACTCGGAGCCTTTGTTGCCGACATTCATCTCACCGGTATTGACACCGACACCGATCTTGACCGGTGGCCAGCCTCTGGCAGCGAATTCGTCCTGCAGGGCATTCATCGCTTCGATGGATCCCATCGCGGCTTTGAGTGCATGCAGTGCATGTTGTTCATCTGGTAGTGGTGCGCCCCAGAATGCCATCACCGCATCGCCCATGTATTTGTCGATAGTGCCGCGCTCATCGTGGATGACTCGGGTGATCGGGGTCAGGAAGCCGTTGATCAATTCGGTCAGCTCTTTCGGTTCCATGCTCTCGGATATAGTGGTGAAGCTACGTACATCTGAGAACAACACGGTCATGCTGCGTATCTCACCATCGAGGTTGATCTCATCCATCTTGATACTCATCTCATCGACCAGCTCAGGCGGAACATATTGACCGAACAGATGGGTCAACTGCCGTTTGCTTCGAGACTCGACGAAGAAGCCGTAGGTCATCTGCAATGTGAAGATCAATATCGTCAGCAGGAATGGAGTTGCGATCGGTAGAACCAGTTGATAACTGCTCCATGCGAGCATATTGCTGGCGAGCAGCAGCAGCACGATGGTGACAGTTGCAACTGTCCCCCAGATAGCAGAAAGTGCGGGCAAGGCGAAGGTGAGGGACAGCCCCAGCACCAGTAACATGACGAACTCAAGTCCCAGTGTGTAACCGGGTTTGTGCATGATGCGTTCATCCAGAATACCCTGGATGATATTGGCATGGACTTCGACCCCGGGATAAGCCGCCTGAAGAGGGGTGGTTCGCAGGTCGAGTAAGCCCGGTGCCGAGGTACCGAACAGTGCCAGCTTGCCTTTGAGTTCTTCGACCGGAACGGATTTATTACGAACGTCTGTGGCGGAGATGTAGGTGAAACTTTTCTGTCGCCCGATATAAGGCACGAGCACGCCGGCGTTGTCACCGACGGGGATGAAGTTATCACCGATCTTGACGGCTTCCAGAAACAGGTCACCAGCGCCTTCGCTTTCTGCTTCGACGACCAGTTCGATGCGTGGTGAACCCATGGCGACACGAGCGACCGCCAGTGCCAGCGATTCGTGCAGCTGACCGTCGTATTCCTGTAACAGAGGCACACGTCTGAATACCCCGTCTTTATCCAGTAGCGGGTTATCGAAGAAACCTCCGCCATAGGCTGCATCCTGAAGTTCCGGCAGATTGGCGGTGTAACCGTCCGGTTTCACGAAGGGGATGCGGCCTTTTATCTCTTTGGAGAGTCGGGCGACCGGTGGTGGTAATTTACCAGCAAAGGTTTCGGTATCCATGACGAAACCCATGATGGTCTTTCTGTCTTTCAGGCTGGCAGCAAACATGGCATCGCGCTGTAGCGATGGCATCACACGCCGGTATTCTTTCATGAAAGCGGTATCGTTACGCAGCGGGCCTTCGGCCATATTATCGAGCAGGGAGGCACCGGCATCGACATCGGCTTCGGCGAATACGATATCGAAACCGATCGCTTCGATACCATAGTAATCGAACAGATTGTCGTTGATGTTTGCCATGACATCACGATTCCAGGGCCAGCGGCCGATCTCGCCCAGAGATTTTTCATCGATATCGATGATGACGACATCGGTGTCGAGGTTGTCGGGCAGGGTCAGTTTCAATCGCGTGTCGTAAGACATATTCTCGAGTGTGACGAGAATAGGGATATGGATCTTACCGCCGACGTGCAGCAAAAAAACTACGGTCAGAGCGATGCTCAAGGCATACCGGATGTAGCGTTGAATTTCCAAGTGATTTCCCTTATTGAAGGCATCCTGCCAGATTATTATTGTCTGTCGCTATACAGAAAATAGCAAAATTCTCGCCCGATTGCTATGTAATGCCCCATGCTATCGGCATTTTTTGTACAATGCGATCCAACAATCCGTATCAGAGAGAACAGACAGCAATCGTGAATAAATTACTATTGGGCGTAAATATCGACCATATCGCTACTATCCGACAGGCGCGGGGTACGGTCTATCCCGACCCGGTCGAGTTAGCACTTCAGATCGAAAAGGCAGGTGCGGACAGTATCACCCTGCATCTGCGTGAAGATCGCAGGCATATCCAGGATGATGACGTGACCCGGTTAAAAGCCTGTATGCAGACAGCGATGAATCTGGAGATGGCTGTTACCGAAGAGATGCTGACAATCGCAGAACGGGTACAGCCGGAATACTGTTGTCTGGTACCGGAAAAACGTGAGGAACTGACTACCGAAGGCGGACTGGATGTGCTGTCACAAGAGGCATGGATAAGCGAAGCCTGTCAGCGACTGGGCGATGCCGGGGTCAGGGTGTCACTGTTTATCGATGCTGACAGACAGCAGATCGATGCCGCTATCCGTGCAGGGGCACCGGCGATCGAGATCCATACCGGGCATTATGCAGATGCAGAGACCACAGAGAGACAACAGGCGATACTGGCAACGATTACCGATAGTGTCAGTTACGCCAATGCAGCAGGATTACAGGTGAACGCGGGTCATGGACTGAATACCGATAATATCCTGCCGATCGCCCGATTACCTGAGATCGTCGAGTTGAACATCGGACATGCCATCATCGCGGATGCAGTTGCGGTCGGGCTGGATGCCGCGGTCGGTGAGTTTATACGCCTGATGCAGCTGGCGCGGGAGAGTTAATCCAGGTAAACAGTCAGGAAACTTGCGTCAGATACTCATCGAACAGGGAATCGATATCGGTGGCCAGTAGCGTATCAACCTGATGTTGTATCTGTAGTACGAGACTGTCGAGTCTATCCAGATCCGTTTTCTCGATGGCGGCCTCACATGCGATGACCAGTTTTCTCAGCGCAGGCACAGCGCAGTAACGTGTCGCACCATTCAGTTTGTGTACCTCTCTCTTCAACTCCGGCAACTGCCTGTTCTCATAGCTGGTGTTGATAGCCTGACATTGTTCAGCCAGCCCTGCGATAAACATCTTCGTCATGTTCTTCGCCAGCTCGATATTGTTCGAACTGAGTTGGATAGCCTGTTCAGCAGAGAATACGGTGGTGTCATCAGCAACTGTATCCGGAGCAGGTACTTCATCGTCAGTGCGATTTTTGATGTTGCGATGTTGCGATAACAGCGATTGCAGCAGCTCCTCGTTGATCGGTTTGATCTGGACAGCATCCATACCGGCGTCGAGTGCCTTGTCTTTTTCATGCGATAGCAGATTCGCGGTCAGGGCGATGATAGTCGGGCGAGGTTCATTATTTCTTTGCCGGATGATACGCGTCGTTTCATATCCGTCCATGTCCGGCATGTTCAGATCCATGAGGATAAAATCGAAGTCCTGTTGCTCCACCATACTGATCGCCTGTTCACCCGAGCTGGCGGTGCTGGTGTTAAAGCCTTTGTTGTTGAGCAGGATGCTCGCAAGTTTCAGGTTGATATGATTATCGTCTACGACCAGGACGTGCAGGTCGGTCGCATCGGGATCGATATCGAGACTACTCGTACTGCTGTCGATCACAGTCGGTTGGGGGACGATGACATCACTGAGGGTACTGTCTATCAGTGAGTAGATATGTTTTCTCTTCGCATGTCGTGAGATCGTCTCATCGATACCGGCCTGCTTCAGTTCAGTGAGAAAGGCCGAGTCTGTGATGCTGGAGATACTGATGATCTTTGCGGAAGGTGTTTCTGCCTTGATGATCTGTACTAATCGTTTTATTCTGCTCAGGTCATCGTGATACGTTATGGCGAAGATGAACAGTTCATGTGCCTGTAGATCAGCCGGGTCGATATCTGTCGTGGCACTGCAATGGATAGCCAGTCCCCACGAACGCAGCATGCTCTGGAGTGCAGCCTGACTCTGCGGGAGTGAATCAAACAGTAGCGCCGCAGGTCTGTTATCGAAACCGGGTTCGGCTGCTTTCGGGTTGGGCGAAGGTTTGTCAGGCAGCGTGATCCAGAAAGTGCTGCCTTTTTCGAGTTGGCTGTTGAAGCCGATGTCACCTCCCATCAGGTGTATCAGTTTTCTTGAGATAGTCAGCCCCAGACCTGTGCCGCCAAATTTTCTGGTGATGGAATAATCAGCCTGGGTAAAAGCCGAGAACAGTTTGCTCTGTTCTGAATCACTCAGGCCGATACCTGTGTCTGTAATCGAGAAACGGATATAGTCTTGCTGATCCGGATCGGGTTCGACTACGATGTAGATGTAGCCTTCCTGAGTAAATTTTATGGCATTCCCGATCAGGTTGGTGAGTATCTGTTGCAGGCGGAAAGCGTCTGCCAGTACCACCAGTGGAGTGTCGTTATCGAAGTTATATATCAGTTCTATATTTTTATTCGTCGAGACCGGTGACAGGATGGAGATCACATTGTCCATCACTTCGATCAGGTCACAATCCGAGGTCACGATATCGAGTTTGCCGGATTCGATCTTGGAGATGTCAAGAATCTCCTCGATGATGGATAGCAGGTTGCGGGATGAGTCCGATATGATGTTGATGTAATCACGCTGTGTCTCGGACAGTTCGGATGCTTCCAGTAGCTCGGTGAAGCCGAGTATGCCCGACAATGGTGTGCGTATCTCGTGACTCATGTTTGCCAGAAACTCCGATTTCGCTGAACTGGCTTGCAGCGCATCACTCTTGGTGATATCCAGCTGGGCGTTGCGTATCTCCAGTTCCTCCAGCGTCTGCTGTAGTTCGTCGGTATATTCGTCGATACGCGCTTCCAGATCCTCCTGATTGATCTTCAGTTCCTGCGCCATCTGGTTCACATATTTTTCGAGTATGCCCAGCTCGGCCGGTGCATCGATATCGAGTTTGGTCTCCAGATGACCGGCTGCTATCTTCTTCACCGCTTCGGTCAGTTTCTGTATCGGTCTGGAGATGCGCCTGCTGACGCGTAATGCGATCATGGCGATGAGTATCATGATGCCGAGAGTGATCAACGAACTCTTGGTGAGTGTGACGGCTTTTTTCTTGTTGCTATAGTGATTACTGACTTGCAGTTCTACCGTGCCGATGACCTGGCTGTCTTTTTCATCGACCGGCATCAGTCCATTATCATAGTCGGCCAGTGGCAGGTTTCTCGATACGATGTCTTGCCTGAATGTCAGTTCGATATCGGTGAAGAACAGATTGTAGATATTGTTTTCCGGTGCGTTCTCGTTGTCGTCACGCAAGCTGAGGATAGTCTCACCGGATTTGTTGATGATATTGATCCGGGTGATATCCTGGTTGTTGATGACCTGTTGCAGATTGTATTCGAGCTCTTTCGTGTTGCCGGAAAATATCGCGTATTCAGCAGTAGGCGCGATCTGGCTGACGATGGACAGTGCCTGCGAGTTCAGGTTGTCAGATATCTGTTGTAACTGTGAGTAAGTGAAATAAGCGATCAGTACACAGGAGGTGAACAGTGCTGGCAGCATCGCCATCAGTATGATCTGTTTTCTGATGCTCCAGTCCTTCATCACAGCTCCCCGGTATTCAGGATCTCATAGGTGATATCGGAGACATCGGGCAGGTCGATCTCGAGAGAGCGGGCAACCTGCGGGTTGGTCTTGATGGTGAAGTCGGTCGGGTAATACAGCTTGCTATTGAACTGCCAGTGATTATCGATGAAATCCGATATGATCTGCGCTGCACGTTCACCAGCCGAATCGGGTGAGGTGAAGATGCCGGCGATGGCACCGGCATCGATGAAACTTTCCGAATAGCCGATGATGGGACGACGGCTGCGGTAGGTGGTGAGCAAGATATTCTTGATAGTGTGGCGGTTGTAGATGAGCGGGTCGGCTATCGACAGTATGCCGTCATTGTTTTTTACCGCTCGTTCGAGTGTGCGGGCGAGGTCGGACTCCTCTCTGATGGCGTAGACATTGAGGTTGATATTAAACCTGATAGCACAACGGGTGAGTTCGGCTGCTTTCTCCACTGAATTGACACTGGACAGGATGGCGATTGATCGCCAGTCATCATTGAGTATCTTTATCAGTTCGACTTCGCGACATTGTGTCTGCTCGAGTACCAGATGAGCCTGTGTCGAATTGTAATTATCGCCTTTGATGGGGGTGTTGGATATTCTGAGCAGGGGTGCGCCCGGATGTGATTGTTTGACGGCGGCGATAGCCGGTTCACCGACTGCGATATAGACTGTCTTTTTTGTGTGAGGTGTTTTTTCAAGCTCGTCCAGCGAGATGATGGCAGACGGGATATCGATATCATTCAGTTGGAAATGGATACTGGTCGCGGTCAGGCGTTGATACTTGTTATTGGACGAGATGACGATATTGACCTGCTCATCATCGCTCGCCAGCACCGCTTGAGACATCATGCACAGCATCACTACCAGCAGTGTGGTGGAGAGTGATGTGATACGGAGGAGGCGCAGTAATGATCGCATATCGGCTTACCTGAATTTCATCTTGAGTTCGATGAAAGCGGTCAGGCTCTGTACCACTACCGGTTGTGGTGTGTTCGGAATCGCATCGTAGTCGCTGTATTCACCCAGGGCATTCTGTACCACGAAGGCGGCGGTGAGTCTGTCACTGCCGACATGGAAATTACGCACCAGCCGGAGATCCAGTTTGGTGTAACCCCCGGTATTGCGGTCGCCTTGTACATTGAAGTTACTGACATCGGTCCATGCGAAATCGCCAACGTAATAGATGCCAGTGCTGCCAGTATATTTTTCATTGAACTCATGACTGGCTAACACAGAGATACTCAGGTCGGGTGCAGATTCTTCCAGCTGCGCTGTCTGGGCGCCCTGGGTAAATATCTTGAGTAATGAGATGCTGGTGTATAAACGTGTTGATGAGTCTGCCGAATAATCGAATTCTGTTTCGATACCGCGCACTATGGAGGAATTCAGATTGTCGAAGATGAAAGCGGTACCGTTGAAATCCGGTGTGGCGGTGGTCGGTGAAGTGGGTGCATCCACCAGGTCTTTGAGCTTGTCCTGAAACAGTCGAACACCGACAGCCAGATCGTTTTGCAGAAACTTGCCACGATAGCCTATCTCGATGCTGGTTATCTTTTCGCTGCGGAGTCTGTTTTCCGGAACCAGAAAATAATTGTCTATGGTGCTACCGGTCGGTATGCCTCCGACAGTGATATCTTCACTGATGAATATCTGACCGAATTGTTCGATGATAAAAGGGGTGCGTACCGCTTTGGATATCCCCGCTCGCAAGGTGTGTCGATTATTGAATCGATACAGGTAAGCGAAGCGTGGTGATAGATTGGTCTCGGCACCTTCACTGCTTTCGACCAGTAACCCCAGGTCGATGATATGGTTGTCATCGATATCGAATACACCGTTTCCGAAAAGACGATAGGTGTTTCTGTCTTTATGACCGGAAGGAAACAGGTAATACGCAGAGTCGATATGATCATTCTGTATGCTCGCACCCCATGACAGTTGCGTATCATCATCGGGATTGATGAAGTGAGTGAAATCGAGGTTGTTACGTGTGCTGACATAAGACTGGTCGATCGAAAGTACAAGTGGGTCAGGATTAATAGCGGCGAGTGCCGGGTTCAGTGTTGACAGATCGATAGGTAAAGCCTGTGATGCGTCTTTCTGT
>WFUQ01000126.1 GCA_015484935.1 Gammaproteobacteria bacterium | reverse complement strand
GCCTGATGATGTACGGCAAGAAAGTGATCGCGACCGTGGGTAACCAGATCACCGAGCTCACACCAAGCCGTGGTTTTGCGGCGACACTGGCAGCAGCGACCACCGTGGTACTGGCTTCCGGGACCGGTCTGCCGATCTCGACTACGCATACCCTGGTCGGTGCGGTACTCGGTGTCGGTCTGGCACGTGGTATCGGTGCATTGAATCTGACTGTCATCCGTAATATCTTCATGTCATGGGTGGTGACTCTGCCTGCAGGTGGTCTCCTCGCCATCATGTTCTTCTTCATGCTCAAAGGTGTGTTCGGCTAGAGCAAGATGATTGTTGCATCATCTGGCATCAGGCGTGTAATGTCAGATGATGCCAACACTGCCTGAAAAACTTCTCGATCTGATTCCCGACAGCCTGCATGCGCAGGTACAGCTGTATTGGCAGCAATGGTTAGATGCCTGCGAACAGCAACAGATCGATCGTCAGACATTGCGCCATCCTGAGTTACTCGTGCGCGCATGGGCATGCAGTGAGTTTGTCGCCCGTAGCAGCATCCGTTATCCGCAGCAGACACTGGACCTGTTCGAACAGGGTTTCGGTGATGCGGTCACACTCGACCAGCTCAATTCTGAACTAAACCGCTTATTGCTCGATGTAGTAGATGACGCGACTCTGAGAAAAACACTGCGTCAGTTCAGAAATCAGCACATGATGCGCATTGCACTGCGTGATCTGTTACAACAGGCCGAGATAGCCACCCTGCTGCAGGAACAGAGTGATCTGGCGACTGCCATCGTACAGCAGTTGTCAGTCTATCTGCATAAACGCTATGAAGCCGGTCCAGGTGTAGCCAGGGATGAGACGGGTGAGCGCCAGTCGCTGGTAGTGCTGGGCATGGGCAAGCTCGGTGGTGGTGAGCTCAACTTCTCTTCGGATATCGATCTGATCTTCTTCTACCCGCAGGACGGTAAAGCCGATGGTCGCGGTAATCTGAGTAATCACGAATACTTCCAGCGTCTGTGCCGTGATTTTGTGACTGCACTGGATGATGTCACCGAAGACGGCTTCGTGTTCCGTGTCGATACCCGTCTGCGGCCTTACGGCAAGAGTGGTCCGTTGGCGATGAGCTTCAACGCCATGGAAAATTATTATCAGTCACAAGGACGCGAATGGGAACGTTACGCCATGATCAAGGCGCGTGTGCTGGTAGCAGATGATGCTGCAAAAGAAGCACTGGTTGGTATCCTCAAACCCTTCGTCTATCGACGTTATCTGGATTTCACGGTGATCGAAGGCATCCGCGATATGAAAGCCATGATCGAGCAGCAGTTGAAGCGCAGATCGCTACAGGGAAATATCAAATTGGGTAAAGGCGGTATCCGCGAGATAGAATTTATCGGTCAGACTTTTCAGCTGATACGAGGTGGTCGGGACAGTCGCCTGCAGTCGCGCAGTATCGTTACCGTATTACAGACACTGGCTGAAGCGGAGATACTGCAAGCCCGTGATGTCGAACGATTATTGACAGCATACCGTTACCTGCGCACACTGGAAAACAGATTGCAGATAGAACGCGACCAGCAGGTGCATAGTCTGCCGACAGACGAGCTGGCACAGCAGCGTCTGGTATTCGCCATGCGTGTCGATAGCTGGGATGATCTGCTGCGACAGTTACAGCTACACACCGATGCGGTGCAGGAGATATTCAATCGCCTTATCGCTGACGATGAGGAGGCATCATCCGGTTCATCGTCATTGAAGCTGGTTCTGCAACAGTTACTGGATGATGAGTCCGCTGATCTGGAGATGGAAGATCTGAAACAGGTGCTCGATGAGATGAGTATCGAAATCACATCCTCTGAGATCGACGTGCTGAACGTGTTCTCGCATTCACAGGCAGTCCGGCTGGCTCCGGTGAGCACACATGAGGTATGCGTCGATCTGCTGGCACTGTGGCTCACCGAGATCGAAGATCATCGTGCCAGCGAAACCCTGCAACGGCTGGTCGATATCATGCTGGCTGTCATCCGTCGTCCTGCTTATCTGTCGATGCTGCGACAGTATCCGCTGCTACGCCAACGTCTCATCTGGCTGTGTCAGGTCGGGCCCTGGTTTACCGAACAGATATGTAACATGCCGATGTTGCTGGATGAGATTCTGGATCAGGATGTCAGACCGCCGTTACCGGACAGAGCAGAACTGGCAGCCCAGCTGGAAGCGAAGATCAGTGCCGTACCCAACCACGATTTTGAACTGGTACTCGACAGCCTGCGACTGTTCAAACGGGCCAACCTGTTCAAGTTCGCCATGCTGGATGTGGTGGCTGAGCACAAGGTGACCGATATCGCAGATCGATTGAGTGATGTCGCCGAACTGCTGGTGCAGAAGTCGCTGGCGATCGCCTGGGCCGATACGGTCGAAAAGTTTGGTGAACCGCATTGTCTGGTCGATGGTGTGGAGCAGAAACCCGGACTGGCGGTGATCGCCTATGGCAAACTCGGTGGTGCCGAACTGGGGTACGGCTCGGATCTGGATGTGGTGTTCATCCACAACAGCTGTGGAGACAAGCAGCTCACCCGCGGTGACAAGCAGCTGGATAACCGCAGCTTCTTCAGCAAGGTGGTGCAGCGTTTCATGCACATCCTCGGTACCCGCACCTTCGGTGGTGTGCTGTATGAGATCGATACCCGTCTGCGGCCGGACGGGCATTCCGGGTTGATGGTCACCAGTGTCGAGGCATTCGAGCAATATCAGCACGGCCGGGCCTGGACCTGGGAGCATCAGGCCTTGGTGAGGGCACGATATGTCGCAGGAGATATCCAGGTAGGTCAGGAATTTGATAGAATCCGGCGTTCGGTATTGATATCGAAGAACGACTGGCACGCACTGGGGCAGGATGTCTCCGATATGCGCGAAAAGATACGCAACCATCTGGCGAGCCGGGATACCAGCAAGGTCGATTTCAAACAGGGTAGAGGTGGTCTGGTCGATATCGAATTTATCGCCCAGGCAGGGGTGCTGTTGCTGGCAGAACAGCGCGAAGAATTGCTGGACTCCACTGCGACACTGGTTTTACTGTCGCAGCTGGCCGGCATAGCTTGGTTGAGCAGCACCGAATTTGAGAACATGTACGCAGCGTATATCGCATTACGACGTGCAGCCAACTATCGGTCGCTGTGTGTCGAGAATGAGGAGCTGGCCAGTACCTGTCAGCAACAGATGCAGGTTGTCAGCGAGATATGGCAGCGCCTGTTTGCAGAGTTTGAACAGTCGGGTAGTGAACCCGGCTCCGATTAAATAGTTAGCGGAACGGTTACGATTGTGAGAAGCGAGATATGACAGCGCAAACCATGTCAGACAGAGACGGTGTTATCTGGTTCGACGGAGAACTGGTCGACTGGCGCGAAGCCAAGGTCCATGTATTGACCCATACCCTGCATTACGGCATGGGTGTGTTCGAAGGGGTGCGTGCCTACAAGGCAGAACAGGGTACGGCTATCTTCCGTCTGAAAGAACATACTGATCGTCTGTTCGAGTCTGCCGAGATAATGAACATGCAGATTCCATTCGATAAAGACACGCTCAATGAAGCGCAGTGCAAGGCAGTGAGCGAGAATAATCTGGAGTCAGCCTATCTTCGTCCCATGTGTTTCTATGGTTCAGAAGGCATGGGTTTGCGCGCCGATAATCTGAAAGTCCATGTCATGGTTGCTGCATGGGAGTGGGGCGCGTATCTGGGTAAGGATAATCTGGAGAACGGCATCCGTATCCGCAAGTCCAGCTATCAGAAGAACGATTCACATCCGAGCATGTATCTCGCCAAGGCGAACGGTAACTACATCAACTCCATGCTGGCACTGGATGAAGCACTGAGTAAAGGCTATGACGAAGCTTTGTTGCTGGACAGCAAAGGCAACGTCGCCGAAGGTAGCGGTGAGAATATCTTCATGGTGAAAGACGGTGTTCTGTACACACCGACTCTGGTGGCATCGTTGAACGGCATCACTCGAAATACCATCTTCACACTGGCCGCCGAAGCCGGTCACGATGTGGTCGAGACCACCATAAAGATAGAAGAGCTGTATGAAGCGGATGAAGTGTTCTTCACCGGCACAGCTGCTGAAGTCAC
This sequence comes from Gammaproteobacteria bacterium, assembly GCA_015484935.1. GTDB lineage: Bacteria > Pseudomonadota > Gammaproteobacteria > SZUA-229 > SZUA-229 > S139-92. The sequence continues at coordinate 8,798 of WFUQ01000126.1, read as the reverse complement.
GCCTATCCGCGAGATAGATGACATCGCCATCGGTAACGGCAGCCGTGGCCCGATCACAGAAAAATTACAAACCATGTACTTCGATTCGGTACATGGTCGTCTGGAGTCGCATCCGGACTGGTTAACTTACGTCTAGAGGTTTTACACTATGCCTAATCCACACACCGCTACCCAGGAAGGTCTGGAAACACCTAACCAGGATGCGAAGATAGAAGTGTCACGCGACATCCTGCCGGTGCATTGTCCCATGAACGGCTCGTCGTTGTGGAATTCACATCCGCAGGTCTATATCCCCGTGGAAGAAACCGGACATGCGACCTGTCCTTACTGCGGCACTGAATACATCCTCAAAGATTGATATGAGCGACCTGAGTACCATGCTGAGTACACAGGGATGTTGAATTGAAGAACGTCATCGTCTGGAGCTGGACCAAAGACCTCTCCATCAAGCCAGTAGAAAACCTCATCCGGGAAGGTCTGATCGATGTGGTGATGTGGTTCGATCGCGAAGGTGACCGGGATTTCAAAACCAAGGATTTCTCCTACGTCCCGCAGATCATGCTGGATGAGCTGGTACAACAATCGGTGAACCCTGAAGCGGTCTATGCTTCTTCTGTCGAACAATTACCCAAAGACTTCTCGCGTTTCTGCGATGTCTATACCCGGGTCAACTATTCCAAGGGGCTGGACTATTTCGATCATCTGAACCTGTTCCATCTCTATTATCAGTTCTTCAGTAACATCCTCATCGAGAAGAAAGTCGATAGCGTTATCTTTTTCGAGCCGCCCCATTCCGGTGCGGATTATATGCTCTATCTGGCAGCGCAGAGCAGAGGCATCAAGACAGTGGTCGCGTTCCAGAGTCAGGTGCCCAATCGTTTCTACTGCGTCACCAGGCTGGAAGACATGGGGGAATTCAGCACCGCACCCGATATGCACAATCCGATCACGTTGACCATCCCGCGTGAGTTCAAAAAAGATCTGTTCTATATGAACAAGATCAAAAACAAACGTGGCTGGATGTTGAGTCGTCTGCTGCGCGATGTGTTGCTGTCGTCTGTGACATCGCATCACCCTATCACCTGGGCCGGCATCGTGCAGAAACAGGCAGGCCGGATACGTTACAGCCGCGAATATAAAAAACATGCAGCGGTGCAGGTCGATTACGACAGGAAGTTCGTGTATTTCCCCTTGCACCTGCAACCGGAACTGACCACATCGGTACTGGGTGGTGAATATTCTGACCAACTGCTGGCGATGGAAAAGCTGTCTGCCATGCTGCCTGATGACTGGTATATCTATGCCAAGGAAAATCCCAAGCAGGGCTTTCAGCAACGTAACGCCTTGTTCTATCGACGACTGAGCCGTATCCGAAACTGTGTCTATGTCGCGGACAGTGTCAGTACCTATGAATTGATGAGCCACTGCCAGTTCGTCGCCAGCATCACCGGCACTGCATGCTGGGAAGCGATCAGTGGCGGCAAGCAGGCGCTGGTGTTCGGTTATGCCTGGTTCAGAAGATTACCGGGTGTCACCGAATACACCGATTCAGTGACGCTGGATGAGGTGCTGAGTAAGACCTTCAGTCACGAACAACTGGAACAGGCTTTCAGTGAGTTGATCAGTAAAGCAGTACCGGGAATCGTCGATGGCCATTATCGACAGATATACGATGCTTTCGATATCGAAGAGAATAACCGACTGTTGACAGAATTCCTGCGTGTGGTGTTAGAGCTTTAATCCTGTCTGGTCGAACACGGTATCAATCGAACAGCTCAAAACTTACCGGCGTGCCGGCTGGCGTATCACGCTTGATCGTTTTACCGAGTATTTCAGCATAATGTTTCGGCGGCAGACCATAGCCGGGGCGGATGGCGCGCATGTTCTCCGCTGTGATCACATCGCCTGCTTTCATGTCCTGCGCGATATACAAGGAACGTCGATAGACCAGTGATGCTTTCTCTTTTTCGGTCGGACCATAGTTGATTTTACCGAGTGACTGCCAGGCGCGTTCGGTTTCGATGACCAGTGAGCTCATCTCGGCAGGTTCCATCGAGAAACTGGAATCCACCCCGCCGTCTGCACGGTTCAAGGTGAAGTGTTTTTCGATGACGGTTGCACCCAGTGCGACACTGGCGACAGCGACACCGATCCCCATGGTGTGATCGGACAGACCTGCGTGACACTGGAAGCGTTCACGGATATCCTTGATGGTGATGATGTTGGTGTTTTCAGGTGTAGCAGGATAGGTGCTGGTGCATTTCAATAACATCAGATCCTGACAGCCAGCTTCGCGTGCAGCGGTAACGGTTTCTTCGAGTTCATCCAGTGTCGCCATGCCGGTCGAGATGATCATGGGCTTGCCGGTGGCAGCGACTCGTTTTACCAGCGGGATATCCGTATTCTCGAAAGAGGCGATCTTGTACACCGCATTGTTCAGGTCTTCAAGGAAGTCCACTGCGGTGTCATCGAACGGTGTGCTGAACGGCACCATGTTTAATTCACGGGCACGATCGAATATCGGTTTGTGCCAGTCCCACGGTGTGTGTGCTTCTTCATACAGTTGATACAGTGACTTCCCCTGCCACAGACTGTTCTTGTCTTCGATGAAAAATTCACCTTCGGACAGATCCAGCGTCATGGTGTCTGCGGTGTATGTCTGTATCTTCAATGCATGTGCGCCGGTTTTTGCAGCGGCATCGACGATCTCCAGCGCACGTTCGAGCGACTGGTTGTGGTTGCCCGACATCTCGGCGATGATGAAAGGGCGGTGCCCTGTGCCGACCGTGCAGTGTTCTATCTTGATATCTTTCATAATGGATCAGTATTCTGTCGTTGCAGCCATATTGCATGATCGAGCGTCAGTGCGATCACTTTTTCCGGCCGGTCATTTTTGGTGACAGTGCGGCTGGCGGAGTCTTGTCTGGTGAAGCCGAATTTTTCGTGCAGTTTAAGCGAGGCGATATTAAATTCAAACACTTCAGCATGGATACGTCTGACTTTGTGAGTATCGAATATATGTTTCAGCATCAGGCGGGCGAGGGCGGAGCCGCTGCCTTTGGGTAGATCAGGCTCACCCAGATAAAACCCCCAGTGACATTCATCACCGTCTATATCAATTGCATTCGCCAGACCGACCGGTGTGTTCTGATATTCAACTATCTGATAATCGACATCATCGCGGTGCAGTGTCCGATCGAACCATGCGGCGTGTTCGTCTACAGAGATATCTGCATCGGTGAACATATATGCTTTTACGTCGGCTCGGTTGCGCCATCTGAGTACACGATCGAGATCGGATACATCCATCGGACGCAGGCTGAAATCGGTATCATCCGGCACAGGTCTGCTCCATGATATCGACGACACCCGAAGCCCCGATATGATCGCGCATGAGTGCCAGTGCCGCCTCGGACATCGACCTGACCTTGTCCGGTTCATTCAGAACCTCTTTCAGTAATGTGCGAATCGTATCGACGGGTGTAGTGGTATTACCTGCCAGCAAGACCGCACCGGCATGTTCGACGTCTTCATTCACAGCCTGCTGATTTTGCGCCAGTGTGAACACGATGGCAGGCAGACCGAGATAACAGCGTTCCCATGTGGTGGTGCCGCCTGCGCCGATAGCGAGGTCAGCTCTGCTCATGAATTCTGCCATGTTGGTGACAGCGGTGTGACAGTTTACGTTATCAAGACTGTCGCAGAAGTTGATGATTTCGTCTTTGTTCGGATTGGTGCTGCCGAGTATGACCTCGGTTCGGATGTTACTATCCAGTGTTTGCAAGGCGTCGAGTGTTCTTGCGGTTAAGTTGTCTGCATCGACACCACCGAAGAATATCAGGATGGTTTTTATCTGTCCGCTTCGCGGCTTGATGGAACTGGAAAGTTCAGTGAACTCCGGGCGTAACAAGGTGTACTGTGGCCCCAGCAGCTGCCGGGTGTGTTCGGGAAGCAGGTCATGATAACGCTCGGCACTGTTCAGATAATAGTTCTGGTCCAGCAATAGTGCGGCATCATGTTGTCTGTCCGCCAGATCATCGATGACCATGATGTGATTGGTATCGTTGCTGACAGCCTGCTCCCACGATCTGTCCAGGGCATAATGATCGACTACCAGACAATCTGTGCGCGGCAATGTGTTCAGCACTTCGATACACTGCCCGGCATCACGTTGCCAGCTGGTCTGCAACCACGCGGCGTGTTGATTCTCACTGTTTGGGTGTGCGTCTGTCTCCAGTGGTAATGCGATGACATCGAATGCATGTTGTCTGATGAGGTCGATCAGATTGCCAGTCAGTTCACGACATATAAAACTGACACTATGTTGTTTCTGTTCGAGAGCATGCGCCAGTGTCAGGCAGCGCATCACATGACCGGTACCTATCTGCGTGGATGCATCGACACGGAAAACGATGTGCATCACTGTTTCTGCAGAGCGAGGTACATCAGCTCGGCCTGTTTCCAGTCCTCGATGGTGTCGATGTCCTGTACTCGATAGCGCGGTAGTATCACACCACTGGCCCTGCTCGACATGATGGCTAACTCATCGACGAAAGCATTGGCCGTGCCCCAGTAGAACTGTCCGGCATCATGCCAGCATTCTTCCAGGTCCTGTGAACGTGAGGCGATAGCATCGGGGTTTATGGCTTCTACCGTGTTGTTTTCATTCAGGCGTAACGCACGCTGGATGGGGAAGGCATAGCTGGTGATAGAAAAAGCAAAATCGGTTTTCGCATCCAGTAATTGCCGGTAACCCTGTTCTATATAGTCTGACTGTAACAGTGGGGCAGTCGCATAGATGCAACAGGCGGTATCGACAGAGATATCGTGGTCTGCATACCATTCGATAGCATGTTTCACGATGGCGTTGGTGCCGGTGAAATCGTCAGCCAGTTCTGCCGGGCGGATGAACGGGATCTCCGCGCCGTGTTGTCTGGCGACCCCGGCTATCTCGTCATCGTCGGTCGATACGATGACGTGGTCGAATAACCCGGACTCGATCGCGGCTTCGATAGAGTAGGCGATGATGGCTTTGCCGCAGAACGGTTTGATATTCTTTCGCGGGATGCGCTTGCTGCCACCACGGGCAGGGATGACAGCGAGTCTCATGAAGTGACCTGCTGCAGAGCATCGGTTAAAGCATCGACCACAGTCTGTTGTTGCTGGGTGCTGAGGTCAGGATACATCGGCAATGACAGGCAGCAGGCATAGTAGGCTTCCGCTTGCGGAAAATCGCCAGGTTTAAATCCCATCGCCTGATAGTAAGGTTGTGTATGTACCGGAATGTAATGTATGTTGACCCCGATGCCGGCAGCACGCATGGCATCGAACACCTGCCTGCGCCTGTGTGCATCACACTGTTCAAGTTTGATGACATAGAGATGGAGTGCTGAGTAGCTGTCACTGTTACGCGATGGCGTGATCACATCCAGCGGCTCCAGCAGCACATCGTAACTATCCGCCAGTCCATGACGCAGCTCGATAAATTCTTCCAGCCGTTTCAGCTGACTCAGACCCAGCGCACACTGCATGTCGGTGATGCGGTAATTGAAGCCCAGCTCTATCTGCTGGTAATCCCATGCACCCTGCGGTGCCTGCGTGAACAGGTCGGTGTCGCGGGTGATGCCATGCGAACGCAATCGATGCATACGGTCAGCGAGCGTTTTATCGTTGGTGGTGCAGACACCGCCTTCACCGGTGGTGATGATCTTGACCGGATGGAAACTGAATACTGTGATGTCCGAGTATTCACAACAGCCGACGGGTTTATCCAGATAACGACCACCGATAGCATGTGAGGCATCTTCGATTATCTTGAAGCCGTATTGTTGCGCCAGAGCATGGATAGCACGCATATCACAACTGGTACCCGAGAAATGTACCGGTATGACGATCTTGGGCAGGCTGTTATCTTTTTCGGCGAGCTGAAGTTTCTGTTCCAGTGCGGTTACGCTCATGTTGTAACTGACCGGATCGATATCGACAAAATCGACTTTCGCACCGCAGTACAGACCGCAGTTGGCAGAAGCGACGAAGGTATTGGGAGTGGTCCACAAGCTATCGCCTTCACCCAGACCGAGTGCCAGGCAGGCGATGTGTAATGCGGAGGTCGCACTGTTGACCGCGACAGCGTGAGCACTGCCGGTGTGTTTACAGAGTGCCTGCTCGAACTGTTCGACCAGCGGACCCTGAGTCAGCCAGTCTGATCTCAATGTTTCGACGACAGCATCGATATCCGATTGATCGATACTCTGTTTGCCGTACGGGATCATATTCCGGATATGCGATTGAACTCGACCAGTTGTTCGACACTCAGGAAATCCTTGTTCGTACCTGAGTCAAAGGCGTAGCCCTGCTCCACCGGCTTACCGGTTTCACCGAGCCTGTTCTTCGCGTAATCGATATCCTCACCGTAGAACTTGATCGACGGCTGGATGACATAGTGGTCATCGAACTCCAGCGTCAGATGCGAGTCGTCGGCCGGGCACATGATCTCATGCAGTTTTTCACCAGGGCGGATGCCGATGATCTCGGTCTTCATGTCCGGTGCCATGGCTTTCGCCAGATCCATGATATTGGCAGAAGGAATCTTCGGTACAAAGATTTCACCACCCTGCATACGTTCGAAGTTTTTCAGTACGAAATCGACACCCTGTTGCAGCGTGATCCAGAAGCGGGTCATACGCTCATCGGTTATCGGCAGGCAGTCTGCACCTTCATCGATCAGTTTCTGGAAGAAGGGGACCACCGAGCCGCGCGAGCCGACCACATTGCCGTAACGTACCACCGCGAAGGACACCTCGTCGGTACCGGCGAAATTATTGGCCGCGACGAATAACTTGTCCGATGCCAGCTTGGTCGCACCGTAGAGATTGATCGGGTTAGCCGCTTTGTCGGTAGATAGCGCGATGACCTTGCTGACGCGATTGTGGATCGCCGCCTCGATGACATTTTCGGCACCGTGGATATTGGTCTTGATGCACTCGGTCGGATTGTATTCAGCTGCCGGCACCTGTTTCAGCGCAGCCGCGTGGATCACAAAATCCACCCCGTTGAATGCCTGCATGAGACGTTCGCGGTCACGCACATCACCCAGAAAATACCGCATGCACGGGTCATTGAACTCGGACTGCATCTCGAACTGCTTGAGCTCATCGCGGGACAGTACGATCAGTTTATTAGGTTTGTAGTTGGCGAGTATGGTACGAAGGTATTGCTTGCCAAAAGAGCCGGTACCGCCGGTGATGAGAATATTTTTGTTATTGAACACGCTGAGAGTGGCTCCGCTATTTCCTGCTTATATGTTTGAAACGATTATACTTTTTTATCCGCTGTAGGGGAAACCGGCAGAGGGGGTATTTTCAGCTGCGCGACACACGAGGTTTGGCTGGGTTGTGCCGGGAATATTGATATAATCCGCGATATCCTGCGCCATAGCCGACACCACATGCTGCCTGTTCCGTCATCCCCAAAATCCATCTGCATCCTGCGCCTGTCCGCACTGGGTGATGTGACCCACGCCGTGCCGGTGCTCAGAGCCCTGCAGAAACAATGGCCGGATGCTGAAATCACCTGGATATGCGGCAGTCTGGAACACAGATTGCTGTCCGTATTTCCCGATGTGCGCTTCGTGGTATTCAACAAACGCGATGGACTACAGGCCTATCAGGACGTGCGACGTGCCCTGTCCGGCCAACGCTTCGACATCCTGCTACACATGCAGCTCGCCGCCAGAGCCAACCTGCTCAGCATGATAATCAAAGCCGACATCAAACTCGGCTGGGATCGCGCCAGCTCCCGAGACCTGCATCACTGGTTCATCAACCGCCAGATCAAACCCGGTCACCACCGCCATCAAGTACAGACCTTCCTGGAATTCGCCCGCAGCCTGAACATCGACATCGACGAACCCGTATGGGACTGGCCGATCCCGCAGGCAGCGGCAGACTACGCCAGCAAACACATCGACAGCAGTCGCAAGACCCTGCTGATATCTCCCTGTTCCAGCCACCCTTTGCGAAACTGGCGAGTGACCTCGATGGCGCAAGTGGCAGATCACGCCATCAGTCAGCTGGGCATGCAGGTGATATTGAGTGGTGGTCCGAGCGAACTGGAAATCGAGACAGGCAAACAGATTCAACAGGCGATGCAGCAACAGGCACTCAATCTCATCGGGCAGGACACCTTGATCGAATCGATGGCGATGTTGAAAGCAGTCGATGTGGTGATGTCACCGGATTCCGGTCCCGTGCATATGGCGAATGCAGTGGGCACGAAAGTGCTGGGCTTGTATGCTTGCACCAACCCGGACAGGAGTGGGCCATATAATTCGCTGGAATATTGTGTGAACCGGTTTCCTGAAGCGGTAGAGCAGTTTGCGCATTCGACGGTTGACGAGATTCGGTGGGGGAAAAAGGTGGAGCAGGAGGGGGTGATGGATTTGATAACAGTAGATGAGGTTGTAAGAAATCTAGAACAGGTAATCGATGACTAAAGAAACTGGTTTGATCAAGGCGCATAGCGCACTCTCGAGGCCCGGGGCAGTGCGTGGCTGGAGCCGCATTGTAAAAGTGACGTATTTGTAATTTCAATATGATTGCAAGGATTCCGCTACGCGATTGATTTTGTTGCAATAATTACTTGTGAGCGTATTATATTGACGTGATTAAACACGTCATTTGGGACGTATAATTGTAGTTATGCGCACAAAACGGAAACAATATGTCAATTAAAATAATCACCAAAGCTGTGGAGGACTTTCTACGAGAGGATGGCCCTGGTGTTCTTTCTATTAAAGG
>WFUQ01000125.1 GCA_015484935.1 Gammaproteobacteria bacterium | reverse complement strand
TTATTATTATTTATTTTAGACAAAACAAACTTCACCGTACAAGCCCTATTTCACTTTATTTTAAATACGCTACTTCAGCTGTGATTTTCAGTTTATTTTTAAATATTTTTCATTCTATTTTCAGCTGTCTGTTTTCAGTTTATTAGTTAATGCTACTACTCACTCTTTTCAGCTGTAACCTTTCAGCGAAATTTAAACCTTCTACTTGATTTATATTTTACACACTTCCGTACTTTTTTACGCCCTACTTGCCCATTTATTCAAAAGACAAAATGAATTTTGGTAAAGCTTATTTAACACCTAACTTGGTGATATGAGGACTCCCCAGTCCTCATAATTCTTGTAATATATTGCCACCCCAGTCCTCTTATTACGATATTAAGGGGCAAAAGAGGACATGTATAAGGTGTGGCTAATATAGCGGGTCTTTGATGATGCACAGACTTCGATGTCATTATTCTCGTCTTTTCCATGTTTTATTATCTGCTTAGATAATACGCTTATTCCCGTCTGTTTTTCTACCCCTCCAGTGTGGTCAGGTGGGTATATTTAGGAGTGGTCTCTGACAGTCGTATGGGCACTCTCCGGTTACTACCCCGGCATTCGCATCCAGCTTTATCGCCAGATTTTCAAAACCCCCCACTCTTATAATCCTCAAACGCCTGCTGAACCTCCTCCCTGGTATTCATCACAAACGGGCCACCGCGTGCCACTGGCTCATTCAGTGGTTTGCCTGCTACGAGCAGAAAGCGCACAGCGTTGTCATTGGCACTGATAGTCAGGTTTTCACCAGTGCTCAGTATGCCAAGATCATCACGGTGGAGTTGCACGGTTTGATCTTCGATGGTGTTCGCGGTGACCGGGCCTTCGATGACATAGATGAATGCATTGTGTGTTTCCGGGATGCTTTCGGTGAATGTCTGTCCTGCTGCCATATGGATATCCAGATACAGTGGTTCGGTCAGGGGTTGGCTGACCGGGCCGGTGGTGCCTTGTGATGTGGTGCCGGTTATCACGCGCACCTGTGTGCCGTCGTCGCGGGTTTCCAACGGGATGAGATTGGCTGCGTGTTCCTGATAGCGGGGGGCATCCATCTTGTGTTCGGCGGGCAGGTTTATCCATAGCTGGAAGCCTTCCAGCAGTCCGTCTTCCTGTTCGGGCATTTCGGAATGCACGATACCTTTGCCTGCGGTCATCCACTGGATACCGCCGGGACCGATGACACCTTCATGACCGGCATTGTCTTTATGACGCATGCTGCCAGCCAGCATGTAGGTGACGGTTTCGAAACCACGGTGCGGGTGAGGCGGGAAGCCTGCGATGTAATCTTCCGGTTTGTCTGATCTGAATGCATCCAGTAACAGGAAGGGGTCGAGCATGGGCATGGCGGGTTGGCCGATGACACGCGTGAGTTCGACTCCGGCACCATCGGTGGCGGGCATGCCTTTGATGACACGTGTGACTGTGCGTGGTACTGCGCTATCGATGGTCGTGTTCATTGTTGTCTCCGGTTCATTCATATCGTTTTATGCGACTTTATTCTGTTGTGGTGACGGTAACCATTGCGCCAGCATGTCCAGTGCGGCGCGTTCACTCTCTGCGGCATCGGTATTGGTGCGTTCGGCGAAGATGTTGCGTACATCCTGTATACCGATGAAACCGAATATGTGTTTCATATAATCGCTGGCGAAATCCACCGGGCTGCCGAAAGGCACGCCACCTGATGCCATCACCAGATACACCGGTCTGTCTCTCAACATGCCTTGCGGACCGTTTTCGGTATAGCGGAAGGTGAGACGGGCGCGGCAGACCATATCTATCCACATCTTCAGTGCTGCTGGTATGGAAAAGTTGTAGATGGGTGCAGTGATGACGACGATATCTGCCGCATCCAGTTCTTCTACCAGTTTATCCGAATCTGATAATACGTCTTTTTGTATCTGTGTGCGCTCATCAGGCGGGGTCAGGTTTGCCTGTACCCATTGTTGGCTCAACTGTTCGATGCCGTGATAGACATTTCGCTCTATCACCTCGGCATCGGGGCTCGAATGCAGTAGGCGCTTGATGACTTCATCCCCGATACGTCGGGTGATGGACTGCTGACCGCTGGCGCTGCTGTCGAGTCGCAGTATGGTTGTGGTCGATTGATCAGCCATGATGATACGCTCCGGTGTGATGATGACTTCTTGCATCGAGTGACCAGCTATGGGTTTCACCGGCGACGAGGAATAACAGACCACCTGCCATCGCAAGGTTCTTCATGAACAGGATGCTCTGCATCTGATCGCCGAAATCGAAGTGGAACAGAAGAGCGGCGACGACTGTGAAACCAGCCAATAGTGCCGCTGAGATGCGAAGCTGCCAGCCCAGTAACACGGCGAGCCCGCCTGCGATTTCCAGCAGGATGACCAATGGCAACAGTTGACCGGGCAGCCCGGCGCTCTGCATGTAGGCGGCTGTGCCGTCATAGGCCATGAGTTTGTTGACACCGGCCATGATGAAGATGGCGGACATGAGTAGCCGTCCGGTGAGTTGTGTGCCTGCATTGATGGTTGCTTGATTCATGATGGTTGCCTCGTGTGTTTGTTGATGTGTGTTGTGATGGCTAAATCATAGTTGTTGCTGTAATGATGATAAATATGGATAGAAAGAACTGTTTGTTCTATTATTGGCAACAATATGGATAAATTTGCCGATATCGAAGCCTTGACCGCGGTGGTGGAAGCCGGCAGTTTCAGTGCTGCCGGGGAAAGGCTGGGCGTGGCGAAGTCGGTGGTGAGCCGCCGGGTCAGTCAGCTGGAAGCACGACTGGGTAGTCGTCTGTTACATCGCACCACGCGCAGATTGTCTCTCACCGATACCGGTCAGCATTTTTATCAGCGTGCGGTACAGATTCTGGCGGATCTGGATGATGCCGAGCAGAGTGTATCGGATGAGGTGTCGGGGCTGCGCGGGGTGATCAAGCTGGCGGCACCGTTGTCGTTCGGGCTGTGTCATCTTCAGGGGGCGCTGGTAGATTTCCTCGATGCGCATCCGGCTATCGAACTGAATCTCGATCTGAACGATCGCAATATCAATCTGGTCGAGGAAGGTTTTGATATGGCGGTTCGGGTCGGTGAGCTGGAGAACTCGACACTGGTGGCGCGTCGTATCGGCACCATGCGCAGTATCACCTGTGCCAGTGCGGGCTATCTCAAACAGCATGGCATACCGACACATCCTGCTGATCTACAGCAACATATCGGCTTGCAGTACAGCAATGTCAGTTATAAAAATCAATGGCAGTATGAGGATAGCAAGGGTAAAAAATTCTACGGACAACCGCAGATACGCATACGTGCCAATAACGGTGAGGCATTGGCTGCGGCTGCGATCGCCGGTCTGGGTATCACAGCAGGGCCGAGTTTTATCCTCGGGCGATATATCAGAGACGGGCAGTTGACGCCGTTGCTGGATGAGTTTCAGTTCAGGAGGACGGGCATCTACGCGGTGTATCCGCCCGGTCGTCTGGTGCCGAGACGGATAACACTGTTCACCGATTTTCTGGCAGCGCGTTTCGGTGATGATCCGTACTGGGATGAAGGTCTGGAATCGAGCAGTCGATAACAGTGTGAAATGATTGTCAGGTAATCAGGCTTGGGTCAGCGCTTCGATCAACTGCTCGATATGTGTGCGTGTATGTGCGGCAGACAAGGTGATACGAAGTCGTGCCGTGCCTTCCGGTACGGTAGGGGGGCGTATCGCGGTGACCAGTATATTGCGTTCAAATAAGGTCGTACTCAGCGCAACGGTTTTTTCGACATCACCGACGATGACGGGTTGAATGGCGGTGTCGCTGTCACTCAGGTTTAGATCAGTCTGCGCTGCACACTGTTTGAAGTAGGCGATGTTGTCGTTGAGCGACTGCCGGTGTTCCGGCTCCTGCTGAAGGATGCGTAAACTTTCCAGCGTGGCAACCGCGACCGCTGGTGGTTGTGCGGTGGTGTAGATATAGCTGCGCGCCTGTTGTATCAGTGTTTCGATCAGATCATCACTGCCTGCGATAAACGCACCCGCGGTACCGATGGCTTTACCGAGTGTCGCCATGTACACGGGAACGGTATCGATGTTGCAGTCTGCCTGTTCGAGTGTGCCCCTGCCGTTTTCACCGAGCACGCCGAAGCCGTGTGCATCATCGATCATCAACCAGGCATCGTGTTGCGAGCAAGTGTTTGCAAGTGCGTTCACATCAGCGATGTCACCATCCATACTGAACACGCCATCACTCGAGACAAGTTTCTCACCACTGGTTCTCGACGCGAGTTTGCTGGATAGGTCGTCGATGTCGTTATGTCGGTAACGCAACAGGCGTGCGCCACTGAGCAGGCCACCGTCGATCAGTGAAGCGTGGTTGAGTCGGTCTTGCAGGATGCTGTCACCGCGCCCCACGAGCACTTGCGCCACACCGAGGTTTGCCATGTAGCCGGTAGAGAATAATAAGGTACGTGGATAACCGGTAAATTCAGCCAATGCGTCTTCGAGTTGATGATGGGCTTTGCTATGACCGTTGACCAGATGCGCAGAACCGCTGCCGACACCGTATTGATCGATGCCGTGTTTAAAAGCCTGTTTTACTTTTGGATGATTGGCGAGACCGAGATAATCATTACTGCAGAAGTTGATGACGGGTCGGCCATCGATGATCGTCTCGACCTGTTGTGCTGATTCACTCAGACGGCGCCTACGATAGAGATGTTTCGCCTTGCGTTCATCAAGTTGTGATCTAAGGTCTTTCAAATATGTTACGCAGAGTTAATTATGATTTGTCTTTCTCTGCGCCCTCCGCGTCTCTGCGGTGAACCCGCCGTCAAGCTATCGCAACGTCAGGACTATCCTGAGCTTCAGAGACTTTATTGATGCCAAGGCGATCAAACAACTGCTGGTCATGATTCTCGTCAGGATTGGCCGTGGTCAATAACTTCTCACCATAGAAGATAGAGTTGGCACCTGCGAAGAAACATAAAGCCTGTTCTTCATCGCTCATCTCGGTGCGACCGGCAGACAGACGTACCATCGATTGTGGCATCAGGATGCGAGCAACAGCGATGGTGCGCACGAATTCCAGTGGCTCCAGTTTATCGACACCATGTAGCGGTGTGCCTTCGACCTGTACCAGCATGTTGATGGGCACGCTTTCAGGATGTTGCGGCAGGTTGGCGAGCTGTTGCAACAGCGATACACGGTCACTGCGACCTTCGCCCATACCGAGTATGCCGCCGCTACAGACGTTGATGCCGGCATCGCGGACATGCTCCAGCGTGTCGAGTCGATCCTGATAGGTGCGGGTAGTGATGACATCGCCATAATATTCGGGCGAGGTGTCGAGGTTGTGATTATAGTAATCCAGTCCGGCATCCTTCAGACGTTGTGTCTGCTGTTCGGTGAGCATGCCCAGCGTGACGCAAGTCTCCATGCCCATCTGTTTCACACCGATGACCATGTCGATGACTTTATCGAGATTCTTGTCAGTCGGGTTACGCCATGCCGCGCCCATGCAGAAACGGGATGCACCGTTGGCTTTCGCATTGCGAGCCGATTCCAGCACTTCTTCCAGTGGTAATAGTCGCTCGCGTTCGACTTCGGCATCGTTGCGTGCGCTCTGCGAACAGTAGCCACAGTCTTCCGGGCAGGCACCGGTCTTGATGCTGAGCAGGGTGCTGACCTGTACCTGATTCGGGTCGAAATGTTCGCGGTGCAGGCTGTGTGCCTGAAACAGCAGGTCGTTGAAAGGCAGATCGAACAGATCGGCGATATCGGATTTTTTCCAGTCGTGGCGTAGTGTGGTCATGTTCAGTATTGCTTGGTGAAATCAGGGTGCTATTATACATCCTGGCTAAGGAGGGCTAGTGAAAAAATGAATTTTTCGTATTTTGTCGATCTGATATTCCCACCCCGGTGTCTGTTATGCGATGCAGCTGGCTGTGACGAGCTGGACCTGTGCCGCCGCTGTCTGGATGCCTTACCCCATAACCAGCGTGCCTGTACTCAGTGTGCTTTGCCGTTACCGTCCGTACCCGCGGAGGATGCGCCACCACTGGTGTGCGGTAAGTGCCTGCGTTCTCCACCGGTATTCGACTCGTCGATAAGCCTGTTCGAATACGAGCAGGATGCCGCCAGGATCATCTCACAACTCAAATTCAATGACCGTCTGGTGCTGGCGAGGACGCTGGGAAAGCTGCTGTATCGTCGGGTCATCGAACAGCCGTCGCAGACAGTCGATGCGATATTACCGGTGCCGTTGCACACCAGCCGGATAAGAAAGCGCGGTTTCAATCAGTCCATCGAATTGTCACGGGTGGTGAGCAAGAAACTCGGACTGCCGATGTTACTGAAGCCGGTAAAACGTGTGCGCCCCACCAGTCACCAGACCGGCTTGAATGTCGAGCAGCGCAGAAAAAATATCAAGGGCGCGTTCGAACTGGTGAAGCCGGTAAAGTACAAACATGTCGCCATCGTCGATGATGTCGTCACCACCGGTTCGACCGTGAACGAGATAGCACGGTTGTTAAAACAGCAGGGCGTGCAGCAGGTATCGGTCTGGTCGATAGCGCGGGCGACATTGAAGTGAGGGGGTGTTTTTGTCGCGAAGGACGCGAAGAGCGCAAAGAAGATCTTTAGTCCGCAAATGAACGCGAATAAACGCTAATGTTAAGTCAAAAACGTACAAACTCACTTACACTTAACTGCCTCTTACTACGCACACAACCAACAATAATATTGGTTTTTATTTGCGTTAATTAGCGTTCATTTGCGGGCTCACGGTTTTTAGCGCCCTTCGCGGCTAAAGTATTAGCACCAACTCATGTCATCGCACCGAACTGGTAATCCAGCAACACACCGGCGAACCAGGCGAGTCCGAGGTAGTTGTTGTTGAGGAAGGCTTTGAAACACAGTTCCGGCTGGCGGTCTTTTATCAGGTATTGTTGCCAGAGACTCAACACTGCAGCGACCACGACTCCGATGTAATAGAAACCACCGAGGTTCGCCTGCTGTCCAATCAACAACATGTCGATGATGAGGATGGCCTGGATGATGCCGATGATGAGTTTGTCCGCGCTGCCGAATAATATCGCTGTGCTCTTTACTCCGATCTTCATGTCATCTTCGCGATCGACCATGCCGTACATGGTGTCATAGGCGGTTGCCCATAATACCGTCGCCATGAACAATAACCAGGTTACCGGCTGCACTTCATCTGCCTGCGCCGCGAACGCCATCGGTACCGCCCAGCCGAAGGCTGCACCGAGATGTACTTGCGGCAGGTAGTGATAACGTTTCATGAACGGATAACTCACGGCCAGCGCGATGCCGACGAAAGATAGCATGATGGTGAGATTGTTCATGAACAGCACCAGCACAAATGCGGTTGCACTGAGGGCTGCGAATACCAGCAGGGTTTCTTTCTCGGTGACACGGCCGGAGGTGAGTGGGCGATTCTGCGTGCGGGCGACTTTTCTATCGATGTGCCTGTCGGCGTAGTCATTGATGGCGCAACCGGCAGAGCGCATCAGAAACACACCGGCCACGAACACGAACAGCACACCGAAGTCCGGCCAGCCCTGTGCTGCGATCCACAATGCCACCAGTGTCGGCCACAGCAATAACAGGATGCCGATGGGTTTGTCCAGTCGGATCAGCTCGGCGTATAACGCCAGTCTGTCCATCCAGGGTGATTGCGCAGCATGGGTTATCCACTGATCGAGCTTGTGTAACAGGGATTTGAGCTTGTCTTGTGCCGTCGCCAGATTCATCGCGGCATAATAGCAAAAAACCGCTTGTCTGTGACTGCGGTGCGCGCGTTATCGCTTTGCTATTCGTATGCGAAGCCGTAAGATTGCACTATGACAATTCGAACATTTGAACAATATGAGCCGCAGATAGATGATTCTGCTTTCGTCGATGATGCGGCAGTCGTGACCGGCAACGTGGTCATCGGAGCCGATACCTCGGTGTGGCCGATGTGTTCCATCCGCGGGGATATCCAGTCTATCCGTATCGGCGAGCGCACCAATATCCAGGATGGCAGCATCCTGCATGTCACCCATGACAGTGAGTTTGCACCGGGTGGTAATCCGCTGTCTATCGGTGATGATGTCACCGTCGGCCACAATGCGGTAGTGCATGCCTGCACGGTGGAGAGCATGTGTCTGATCGGCATGGGTGCGGTGATACTCGATGGTGCGGTAGTGCAGACTGAAGTGATGGTCGGCGCCGGTAGTCTGGTGCCACCTCGCAAGGTGCTGGAGAGTGGTTTTCTGTGGCTGGGTAGTCCGGTCAAAAAAGCCCGCGAGCTGACCGATAAGGAAAAAGAGTTCTTGAGGTATTCGGCCAAACACTATGTCGAGTTAAAGAATCGACATAAGATTTAAGCGTCTTTAAATCTACGCGTCCTTTGGATCGCCGCCGGTAACGATCGGTGGCATCGGGCAATCCAGTATCGCTGCGATGGCGCGGAATAGTTCTGATTCGGTGGCAGTGACCTTGTTGTCGGCAGCGATGACTTTGGCGCAGGCTTTCAACAATTTCGGTTTCTTCAGTGGGTACAGCAATGCCAGTTTGTCCATGGCGGCATTGA
The DNA here is from genome assembly GCA_015484935.1 of Gammaproteobacteria bacterium. GTDB lineage: Bacteria > Pseudomonadota > Gammaproteobacteria > SZUA-229 > SZUA-229 > S139-92. Next base: position 3,199 of record WFUQ01000125.1, on the reverse strand, counting down.
GGTCGGACAGTTTTAAGGTCTCTTCTGCGATTATTTTTCCCGTCAGTTTCAGGTCGGTCAGTGCAGAGTCGAATGCGTCGATATGTTCAGCCTGATTGTGACCGGAATGCCACAACACCGATAACAATAATAAGCACTCGTCGTTGAGCTGTGCGCAGGTCTTGTATCTTGCCGGTGCGCTGGTCTGCTTATCGAATATCGGATCCAGATGATGGCGTAATATCTTCTGGAGGGTCCACTCGAACAGGCTTATCTTCCTGTCTGCCTTGGCTAACTCATCGACGTTTTCGATGAAGCGCAGGTATTGTCGCTGAGTGAGCTGGCGCAGGCTGGACAAGGACATATTGATCAGTGCCAGGCGGAAGTTCTTGTCCATGCGGTCTCGCATATTGGACAGTTGCAGTGTGGCTGCAGTCACGCCATCATCGGCGTGTATCATCAGGTAGTCGATCTGTTGTTGTTCGATCTCGGGGTCATGACTGAGCAATAAAAAATAGATCAGTGCGCGACAACTGAACGGACTGTTTGCGGCTTCGACGAACTCGATAGGGATGGCGCTCAGCATCTGTCTGGCATAATCCAGATGTTGTTTCTGTGGTGCGCCGACACTGTCGATCGCATCCTGTGATGCCAGTATCGTCGCGACGGTGATCAACGATTCAGGGTTGAATGCCGGGGCGGGTTTTGTCTCTGCCGGTGTCTCTTTGTCGACTGTCGGGGTGATGAATTTTCCATCCCAGCCGGGTTCGAGTGCGCGGATGCGTTTCTCCAGTGGAGGATGGGTCGCCATCATGAAGCTGAGAAAATGGCTGACTCCTTCACTGAAGAAGGCATGGCTGATCTCGTCGGCACCGGGATTACGTACTATCGAACCGTTACTGCTGCCGCCTATCTTCTTGAGCGCATCGGCGATGCCTGACGGGTTGCGGGTGAACTGAACCGCAGAGGCATCGGCGAGATATTCACGTTGCCGGCTGACCGCACTCTTGATCAGGTTGCCGAAGAAAGTGCCGGTATAACCGATGATCATCAGCCCGATACCCATGGCAGCGATGGGAGCCGCGCCGTTGCCGCTGCGTGAATGCCTTGTGCGCGGGGTGAAACGTAACAGCTGATAACCGATGAGACCGATCACCAGTATGCCGTGCAGTATGCCGATGAGGCGGATATTGAGTCGCATATCGCCGTTGAAGATGTGGCTGAACTCATGCGCGATGACACCCTGTAATTCATCGCGGCTCAATGTCTCCAGGGTGCCGCGCGTGACCGCGACGACTGCATCACCCGCGTGATACCCGGCTGCGAAGGCATTGATGCCGTGTTCGTTCTGCATGACATACACCGGCGGTACCGGCGTGCCGGATGCGATCGCCATCTCGGTGACCACGTTGATCAGTTTCTTTTCGTTGTAATCGTAGGTGTTGGCGGGGATGAGTTTGCCGCCCAGCATCTCTGCCACTGCTGAACCACCCTGTGACAGTTGCAGCAGTTTATAGACGGTACCGATGACGATGACGGTGGTGATGGCGACACTGATCAGACCGAAAGTATGCCAGTTGAACTGCCCCAGAAAATCATCCGCAGCGAACAGTTCCGGGTTGAAGTAGCCCATGGCGATGAGCACAGCGATGTTACTGATAGATATCAGTGAGAACACCGCCAGCAGAAACAACACGACCAGACGTGTCGTGTTCTTACGTGCCTTGTCCTGTGCCGCAAAAAAATTCATGGCGATAGAGCGACAGTGGGCTTAGAAACTGACTTTCGGTGCTGCCTGAATCTGTGCGCTGTCTTCGAACTCCAGCAGGGTGGCATCCTGTTTATGACCGAAGCTGGTGGCGAAGAATACTGGCGGGAAAGATTGTTTATAGGTGTTGTATTCCATCACAGCATCATTGAATGCCTGACGTGCGAACGCGACCTTGTTCTCGGTAGAGGTGAGTTCTTCGCTCAGTTGCATCATGTTCTGGTTCGCCTTGATGTCGGGATAAGCTTCCATCACGATGTTCATCTTGCTCATGGCACCCGCCAGTGCCGATTCCGCACCCATCAGTGCCTGCATGGCACCGGCATCGCCGGGGTTGGCAGCCGCGTTGGCGAGACCCTGGGCGGCGGCATTTCGTGCAGCGATGACGGCTTCCAGTGTTTCGCGTTCGTGCGCCATCGCGCCTTTGGCGGTTTCGATCAGATTGGGGATGAGGTCATAACGGCGTTTCAGCTGGACTTCTATCTGCGCGAAGCTGTTCTTGAAGCGGTTCCTCAGCGTGACCAGTGAATTGTATATGCTGATGATATACAGAATGATGGCGGCGATGATGACCAGAAAAACGATTAGAGAAGTGCCCATGTCTGATTCCTGTGCGTGGTAATTTTGATAGCTTGCTTATGTATATGACATTGTCGACCGAATGCAACGCTGTGCCTGATTTCAGCCTGATAATTTACAACGATGCCCGGATCGCCTGTATCACCGGTCGGGTGTCCGGTTCGATACCTCGCCAGATGCTGAACGATTCTGCTGCCTGCTCCACCAGCATGCCTAACCCGTCACTGATGTGACCGGCACCGTTGGTTTCGGCCCAGCGCATGAACACGGTCGGTTCGCTGGCATACATCATGTCATAACAGAAACTCTGGTCATACACGATAGACCGTGGCAGGTTCGGCATCTCACCCTTGAGGCTGGCAGAGGTGGCATTGATGATGACATCGAAAGATTGATGTGCCAGGTCATCGAAACCGCAACCGTTGATGTTACCGGCATCCGAGAACGTCTCTGCCAGTGCGATCGCTTTTTCGACCGTCCGGTTCGCTACCGTGAGCTGTGTCGGTTTGTTGCCCAGCAGAGGGTCGAGTACGCCTCTCACTGCACCACCGGCACCGAGGATCAATATCTTTTTACCGGCGAGGATCAGATTGTGATTGCGTATCAGGTCACGAGCAAGACCGATACCATCGGTGTTGTCACCGTAGTAGTCATCGACATTATGCAGTACCAGTGTGTTGACCGCACCGGCGCGTTTGGCACGCGGACTGAGGTTGCCGGCCAGATCGAACGCGGCCTGTTTGAACGGCACGGTGATGTTCAGGCCCTTACCGCCCGTCTTGCAGAATGCTTCTACAGCCTGTGGGAAGGCATCCAGTGCCACCAGCTGCGCCTCGTATTCCAGTTCTTGTCCGGTCTGTTCGGCGAACAGTC
>WFUQ01000124.1 GCA_015484935.1 Gammaproteobacteria bacterium | reverse complement strand
GCGGCAATTCAAAGCAGCGGCCGCCTTGTGCAACATATTCAGCGTGACCGCACCGCGAGCCTCATCCCTCTCCAGTACCGATATCCTCGCAGGCGAAACCTGCATACGTTTTGCCAGATCAAGGCTGCGTAAGCCCTGCTGTAATCGCTGTTGTTTAATCGCCTGCATCGTGAACCTGTTAAATTAATCTATAAGTTAATTAACTTATAGATTAATTCAAAACATATATCAAGCACACAGCCACATCAGGCACTACGCTCGGCTTTGACCTGATTGAGTCGTTCTGTAATCGCAGTATGTTGTCGAGCGATGTCGAGTACGTCCTTGCACTTGATGCGCAACAGCGTACAACTGGTTCTGGCGACCACATCGGCCTTGCGTACATGATCACCCAGTAGTGCCATCTCACCGAAAAAGTCATTGGCACCCAGCGTAGCGATCTGCCGCTTATCCTCCCCCGAACCTGCGAATACACTCAGCTCACCCCGTATGACCACATACAGCGCATCGCCATGCTCACCGGTGGCGATGACGGTATCGCCCTCCAGAAAATTGACCGTGTTGGCTTTGGAAGCGATCTTGCTCAGGGCATCCTGTTCGATGCCTTCGAACAGTGAGATATGCGCAATCAACTCGATGGTCGCATCCGAGCCGATATCGTCGGTCAGCTGTGGCACACTCTGGATAGCATGGTGCAGGCGCGATTCCAGATACAGATACGATTTGGATGTGATCAGCCCGCTATGGCTGGCCTCCTCTATCTCACGCAACGCTGCGATGAGTGCGACCCGCGAACCGACCCGGGTCTCGAAACGCTGTATCAGTTCGGGGAAGCTTTCAGCAACCCGAGCCACGTTCGAGCGCAGGTATTCAAGCTGAGACACATAGAGCGCTTCGAGTTGCTGCCGATGCCCACTGCTCATCTCCTTCTCTGAACGGATACATGCCAGCGCGGCTTCCGACATCAGGATACGTGCGATATCCCGCATCAGATGCCCCGCCAACCGACGGTTCTGATAGCGCGTCATAAAACCAGCTGCCCAGTCTTTTTCGCGCAGACGTGCGATCAACATATTTTCAAACCGCAGGAAGAGATTGTGTTCTTCCCGCTGTGGCGGGCTGTCGATATCAGCATCCCCGTAACGTGTCTGTGCCACGATATGATCGTGTTTGCGCTGCAACTCACCACGCAGATCCAGCCAGCCATATTGCCGGATGACGCCAGCACGATACAGACTGTCGAGTTCGTTCAGCTCGACACGCAATGCATTCAGACGCTGAAAACGGAAGTCATCACTCTCGACCACATCCGGCATCCACTGCGATATCTGATCGAAGGTCTTTTCATTGATGTCCTGTTTATTCCCGGCAGATAACAGACCGGCGCTGGCAAACTGTTCGAGTATGGCATCGATGCCGTGTCTGGCACCGACCAGCCCGCGTTTCACTTCGGCACGTTCATCATCGGACAGGGCATCCAGCCCCAGCTTGCGGATGAGAGGACGGATGGTCGGCGCATTCACCAGCAGCGTGAACAACACCACACCCAGCGTCAGATTGATCAGCTGTTCACGTCCCGGCAGGTCGATCGGTAGCGACAACACGATAGCGATCGCGAGCCCACCCTTGAGTCCGCCCCAGAACATGATGTGACGCTCACCCAAGGTCACATGCGGCAGATGAAACAACTTCTCGGCCAGCGGCACCAGACTGTAGACCATACTGGCGCGCGCGGTCTGCACCAGCAAGACCGCGAACAGGATGATGCCGATATCACCGATCAGACTTTCGAGATTCACCAGCAGACCGACGAACAGGAACAACAGGGTATTGCAGATGTGCGCCAGAAACTCCCAGGTCTCGTGCATCACTTCGACCGTTTCACTGGACAGTCTGGGGATACCGAAGACACCCAGCACCACCGCGCAGGCGACCACTGCCATCACACCGGAAACATGCAGTGCATGTTCCGCGATGACGAACGAGAGATACGCCAGTACCAGTGAAAGGATCAGTACCGCACTGGTCTCGTTGGTAAATTTACCCATCAGCCAGCTGATGAACAGACCGAACACTGCCCCCACCAGCGAGCCGCCGAAGAATACCACCATGAACTGCCACACCGCATCACCCAGCACTTCCATCGCAGTTCCGGTCACCGTCGTCAGACCTAACAGTATCACCACGATGACGATGGCAGTGGCATCATTGAGCAGCGACTCACCTTCGACCAGCACAGTCAGACGTTCGGGTGTACCCAGCTCTTTGAACAACGAGATGACCGCCACCGGGTCGGTAGCCGAGATCAACGCACCGAACAACAGTGCGACGATCAGATCGACAGGTAACAGCAGCCAGATACCCAGCCCCACCGCCGCCGTCGAAAATAACAAGGCAGGCACTGCCAGCATCAACACCGGTGCGATGTCTTTGATGAGTTGTCGGGAATTCAGGTTGAGACCGGATTCGAAGATCAGTGCCGGCAGGAAGATGAACAACACCAGATCGGGTGTCAGGTGCAATTCCTGAAGCGGGGCAAGTGTATGCCAATGACTACTCAGACTCGACAGCAACATGCCGATGAGAACCAGTACC
>WFUQ01000123.1 GCA_015484935.1 Gammaproteobacteria bacterium | reverse complement strand
TCGTCGCCACCAGCAGGTCGATCTCGCGTCGTTTGAACTGTGCCACCACCGCGTCTTTCTCCTGCTGCTTCATGCGACCATGAACCAGTCCGATGCGTATGTTCAGTTCGTCACGCAATTGCTGTGCGGTCTCTTCTGCGGCGCGGCACTGCAACAGTTCGGATTCTTCTACCAGGGTACAGACCCAATATGCCTGCTCACCCTGTTCGCACGCCCTTGCGATACGGGCAATCACTTCTTCGCGCCGCGCATTGGGTAACACCACGGTGGTGACCGGTTTCCGGCCTGCGGGCAGTTCGTCGATGACCGAATAATCCAGATCGGCATACGCTGTCATGGCGAGACTCCGGGGAATGGGGGTCGCTGTCATGATGAGCTGATGTGCCACCCGACCTGAGCGCCGGCCCTTGTCGCTCAATGCAAGACGTTGATGCACTCCGAAACGGTGTTGTTCATCGACCACCACGATGGCGAGATCGTCGAACACGACTTCATCCTGAAACAGGGCATGGGTACCGATCACGATCGCTGCCCCACCCTGCTCGATATGTTTCAGTTTGTCCTTGCGTGTCTGGCCCTTGTCCTTGCCGGTCAGCAGGATACATCGGTCGGGGAACCACTTGATGAAATTATTGAAATGTTGCGCCGCCAGTATCTCGGTCGGCGCCATGATCGCGATCTGCACCTTGTTGCTGATCGCAGCCAGCGCTGCGAACGCTGACACGACCGTCTTGCCTGAACCCACATCTCCCTGTAACAAACGTAACATGGGTGATTCCTGCGCCAGGTCATGCAGTATCTCCTGACACACTTTCTGTTGTGCGCGGGTCAGTTCGAAATCGAGTTCTCCGGTAAAAACATCACGTGTAGCAGCGGTGAGTTCCAATCTTCTGGCGCGAAGGTTTTTTACCCGCTTGCGCATCTTCACCAGACTCAACTGATGCGCGAGCAACTCCTCGATGATGAGCCGTTGCTGGGCAGGATGTCTGCCGTTATCCAGCAGGTTTAATTCTGCATCCGGGGACGGATAATGGATCGCTTGCAGTGCTTCGATCAAGGCAGGTAGTTTGTATCGTCCGGTTATTTCTGCGGGCAATAGTTCGGGGATCGATTGTTCGCGCCAGCGGGAAAACGCCTGCCTGACCAGCGAACGGATCAGGTTCTGGCTGACGCGCTCGGTTTTGGGGTAGACCGGTGTCAGACTGTCTTCGGTTTCGCTCGTCTGCTGCCCTACGATGACACGGTATTCAGGATGACTGACTTCCAGTTTGCCGGCACCGGCTCGGGCTTCACCGAAACAACGCAGCCGCGTTCCCGGTGACAACTGTTTCTGCTGTGCGTTACTGAAATGGAAGAAGCGCAACATGACCGCACCGGTGCCATCGGACAGATAACATAACAGCATGCGGCTGCTACGGCCTCTACCGCGAGAGCGACCACGGCCACCGGTGTACTTCACCTCGGCATGTTCGATGATGCCTTCGAACACCGCCGCGCTTCCCGGCTGCAATGCACCGATTGCCACCACCCGGGTGCGATCTTCATATCGTAAAGGCATATGGAACAACAGATCCTGCACGGTATGGATCTGTAATCTGGCGAGGTGCTCGGCCATGGCTGGCCCCACCCCTTTGAGGGTGGTGACTGCCTGCTGGCCGATGTCCGTATCAGTGCTCATCCGTCGCTACTGTCTGTGAAAGCCATCACCAACACACTGGTCGCATGACTATCGGTCGGGATTGCCTAGGCCAGTTCCAGCACCGCATCCATCTCGACACCGGCATCTTTCGGCAGGGCAGCCACACCGATGGCAGCTCTGGCAGGATAGGGCTCATCGAAATACTCTGACATGACTTCGTTCACGACCGGGAAGTTACCGAGGTCGGTGAGAAACACGTTCAGCTTTACGATGTCAGCCAGTGAACCGTCGGCCGCCTCTGCTACCGCCTGCAGATTTTTGAAGACACGGTGTATCTGCTGGCGGATATCGCCCTGTTCCATCTCCATGGTTTCGGGTATCAAGGGGATCTGTCCCGACATGTAGACAGTGTTGCCCGTCTTCACTGCCTGCGAATAGGTACCTATCGCCTGCGGTGCTTTATCGGATGCGATGATCTGTTTGCTCATTTTGTATTCCAGTTTTTAAATATTTATTGTGGGAAACTCTGAATTGATAGCGTTTCCTGTGTGTTTACAAACGCCACAGGCGCATGACGTTCGGTATGCGTCGAAGTCGTTTCAATGCTCTCGCCAGATGCCCCCTGTCTTTCACTTCTATCTGATAATTTATGCTGATGGTAAAACCATCCTTGTCTTCCAGATTGACGTTAACGATGTTGACATCTTCTTCTGACAAAACCGTTGCGGTCTTGGCCAGCACACCGGGTTCGTTGACCACATCGACACGGATAGTGGTGGCGAAACTGATCGCCGGTTCGTTCGACCATTTCACATCGATGTATTTTTCCAGATTGTCCCTGTCCGAATCCAGATTCTTGCACGAATCACGATGCACCACGATGCCGCGACCTTTGCTCAGGACACCGACAATCTGGTCGCCTGGTATCGGGCGGCAACATTTTGCATACGACACCACCATGCCTTCGGTACCGTGTATCGCCAGCGGTGCCTGCGATTTCATCTCGCGGGTCTCTTCAGAATCACCGTGCGGGATGCGCTCAGGTACCAGCCGTCTGACCACCAGATTCGGCGGGCGATTACCCATACCGATATCTTCCAGTAATTCTTCTTCGTTGTTGAATCCGCATTCATCGATGTAGTTCTGCATCGCCTGCTGCGGGATGTCATCCAACCGCAATGCCAACCCTTTCAGACAACGTTCCATCAAGCGCCGACCCTGTGAGATCGCTTCGTCGGTGCGCATGTGCTTGAGATAATTACGGATGTTGCTGCGCGCTTTGGCGGTCACCACGAAATTGAGCCAGGCCGGATTGGGTTTGCCACTCGGTGAGGTGATCACTTCGACAGTCTGGCCACTGTAGAGCGGCGTGTTCAAGGGGGCGAAGCTGTGGTCGAGTTTGGCGGCCACACAGCTGTTACCGATATCGGAATGTACCGCGTAGGCGAAATCGACCGGTGTCGCATTCCGCGGCAGTTTCATGATGTCACCATCAGGCGTGTACACATACACTTCATCATGGAACAGATCGACTTTTACATTCTCCAGGAACTCCAGCGGGTTGCCTGCGCTCTGTTGCATCTCCAGAATACCGGTCAACCAGTCACGCGCTCTGGCGTGCGCATGGGTCACCCGTGTCTCATCCGGCGTTTTGTATAACCAGTGCGCAGCGATACCGCTCTCGGCAAACAGATCCATCTCCTGTGTGCGTATCTGCACTTCCATCGGGATGCCATGTGGCCCGTACAGACCAGTATGTAATGACTGATAACCGTTACTCTTGGGGATGGCGATATAGTCCTTGAATTTGCCGGGGATCGGTTTGAACAGATTATGTACGATGCCCAGTACGCGATAACACTCATCGACCGACTCCACCAGCACACGGATAGCATAGACATCCAGCACTTTGTTGAACGGAATATTTTTGTTACGCATCTTGTTGTACAGACTGTACAGATGTTTCTTGCGGGCTTTGACTTCAGCTGCGATCTCAAATTCGGTCAGGCGCACACTGAGTGTGGTATTGATGGTGCCGATCAGCTCTTTGCGATGACCGCTCGCCTTGTTCACCGAATCTTTCAGCACCCGATAACGCATCGGGTACATCGCCTGGAATGCCAGGTCTTCCAGTTCGTGACGCAAGGTATAGATGCCAAGCCGATTCGCTATCGGTGTGTATATCTCCAGCGTTTCCTGCGCGATACGCCGGCGCTTGTCCGGACGCAATGCGCCCAGTGTGCGCATGTTATGCAGACGGTCCGCCAGTTTTATCATCATCACGCGGATGTCTTTCGCCATCGCCAGCAAGACTTTCTGGATATTATTCGCCTGCTGTTCGATCTTGTTCTTGAACTTGATGTGCGTGAGCTTGCTGACACCATCGACCAGATGCGCGACTTCCTCACCGAATTCATCGGCGATCAGTTTGCGGGTGGCCGGGGTATCTTCCAGTACATCGTGCAGGATGGAGGCGACGATGCCGTGCATGTCCATGTGCATCTCCGCGAGGATGCGTGCGACTGCTAGCGGGTGGTAGATGTAGGGTTCACCGGAGACCCGGTGCTGGCCTTCGTGGGCCTGTGCGCCGAACAGGTAGGCGCGATAGACTTCCTTGACCTGGTCCTGCGCCATGTAGGTACCGACCAGATTACACAAGTCGGAGATCAGAAAACGGTCTTCGTGTCCTGTTTCAGAGTCACTCTTACTCGTTGCCTGCTCCGACATCTGCTGATCAGATCTGCGCTGACAAATCCCCTTCGATCATCGCTTCCAGATCATCTTCGACCACGACTTCTTCATCCAGCTTGTCTTTGTCGATCAGGTTCTCTGCGATCTCGCGCAATGCCAGTACGGTAGGTTTGTCGTTATCGACCGGCACCAGCGGTTCTGCGCCCATCGCCAACTGGCGTGCACGTTTGGCTGAGACCAGCACTAATTCAAAACGGTTATCGACGTAATCGAGGCAATCTTCAACGGTTAAACGTGCCATGCGGGTTTGTACTCCAGATAGATGTGGCGCTCATCTGCCGATGCGCACCGTAAACAATATTGTAAAGGGTTGATTTTAAACTATTTCAGGGCTCAGATAATAGCCCGGCGATCAAATCAATACTCTTTTGCTGCTGATAATCGCGTTTCAAGCGCTGACTGATGAAAATAGACGACAGTTCGGTCAGTGCCTGCTGCAGATCATCGTTGATTACAATATAGTCGAATTCTGCATAATGTGACATCTCACCGACCGCTTCACGCATCCGCCGCTGGATGATCTCCTCGCTGTCCTGCCCGCGAGAGGTCAGACGTTCGCGCAGACTCTCGATAGAAGGCGGCAGGATGAAGATGCTGATGCAGTCGGTCATCAACTGCCGTATCTGGCGCGCACCCTGCCAGTCTATCTCCAGGATGACATCCAGCCCCTTGAGCAGCTGTTCCTGTATGTGCTGGCGGGAAGTGCCGTAATAGTTATCGAACACCCGGGCATATTCCAGAAAATCCCCGTTATCCCTGATCGTCTCGAAGCTGGGCACATCGATGAAATGATAATTCACCCCATCCTGCTCCCCCTCGCGTTTCTCTCTGGTTGTGTGAGAGACCGACACCACCACACCCGCGACCGACTCGACCAGCGCCTGAACCAGTGTGGTTTTGCCTGCACCGGAGGGTGCCGAGATGATGTAGAGGATGCCTTTTGCCATGTGAGTTTTACTATGCCGTAATCGATACCGTAGCGGTGACGCACGATTGTATGCGCTGGACAGCCAGCAAACAAATTTTTATCCGTATTACGGCGGGTGCATTCGCTGCGAACAAACCGATATACTGGCTGCCAGCCACTCATCACCACTCTGGAGAAACATATGCGCCATGTACTGAAACCGCTACTACTGCTTTCACTTATCGTCGCCTCCGATGCCATCGCCACAGGCAGCTCACACGGCATCGCTTACCCGACCGGCTGGCAGAACTGGTCTACCATCGCGGTATCACATCGAACCGATAACCATACCAGCCGGGTGATACTGGGTAACGATATCGCTGTTGAGGCGGCGCGTTCGGGCAAGACCAACCCGTGGCCGAATGGTGCCATCATCGGCAAGGTCGTGTGGAAAGACAGCCAGTTAAAAGGCTGGCCAGCCGCGACAGCCCCCGGCAAATTCGTACATGCCGAATTCATGTTCAAGGATTCTGAAAAATATGCAGATACGTATGGCTGGGGCTGGGCGCGATGGGTAGGACTGGATCAGAAACCGTTCGAGAAAGGCATGCAGGTGTGTACCACCTGCCATACACCGGTAAAAGACAATGACTGGGTGTTCACCGAACCGGCTGTATTACCGAGATAATACCTAGCTGCTGCGCTGTGCGGAATATAACGCCAGCGTATCCAGTGCCTGTTTGTACGCTGAATCCGGCAGATAGCGTAGTTGCAACCGCGCCTGCTCGGCTTCGTTTCTGGCCATGGCTTCGGTATATTCCAGCGCACCGGTCTGTTTGATGATCGCCTGTACCTGCTCGATCATATCGTACCCGCCCTTCTCGATAGCACGACGTATCAATGCAGCCTGCTCATCCGTACCCTGTTGCATGGCATAGATCAACGGCAGGGTCGGTTTGCCTTCGGCCAGGTCATCACCGACATTCTTGCCCATGTCTTCAGCGGTGGAGGCGTAGTCCATAACATCGTCTATCAACTGAAAAGCGGTGCCCAGATGCATGCCATAACGCGCCATGGCTTTGGCATCGTCTTCGCTGCGATCAGATAACACCGCACCTAGCCGGGTCGCCGCTTCGAATAATTTTGCGGTCTTGCAGTGGATCACATCCATATACCGACCTTGCGAGGTGTCCGGGTCGTTCACATTCATCAGCTGCAGGACTTCACCTTCGGCGATGACATTGGTGGTATTGGCCAGTATCGACATGACCTGCATCTTGTCGACATCGACCATCATCTCGAACGCGCGGGAATACAGGAAATCCCCCACCAGTACGCTGGCAGCATTGCCGAACAGGGCATTGGCGGTCTCGCGACCGCGACGCATATCGGATTCATCGACCACATCGTCATGCAACAAGGTGGCAGTGTGGATGAACTCGATGATGGCAGCCAGCAGATGGTGCATATTGCCCTGATAACCGTTGGCACGGGCCGCCAGCAGCGCCAGCATAGGCCGCAGGCGTTTACCACCGGAATCGATGATATAGTGTCCCAACTGGTTCACCAGCGCGACCTCGGAACGCAACCGCTCGCGGATCACCGCATTCACTGCCGCCATGTCTTCGTGACACAGGTCCAGCACCGGCTGGATATCGATGCCGGTAGCGGATTTTGCAGAGTGGATATCGACTGGTTCTGGGGTATTGGCTGAAGTCACGATGGGTCACGTCATAGAAGGAACGGGCATCCTATGTAGGCGAGGCGATAGCTGTCAAGCACTAGTCGCCCATAACCGGCGCGAAATCGAGGTGGATCGGCCCTTACCTGCCGTTTTTTTCGCTATTCACGTCTATTATCCCGTTTCCAGCGGATATTTAGCTTGTGGCGGCCGATCCGTATCGGTATAATTTGCGCCCTTTCTTTTAACGAATTTTGGAGATCGCCATGTACGCGGTTGTTAGTACAGGTGGAAAACAGTATAAGGTCACTCAGGGCGAAGTGTTACGCGTCGAGTTACTGGATGCAGACGAAGGCGCTACGGTCGAACTGGATCAGGTGTTGATGGTGGCTGATGGCGACAATATCAACATCGGCACTCCTCTGGTCAGTGGCGGCAAGGTGACAGCAGTGGTAAAAAACCACGGCCGCGCCAAGAAAGTCGAAATCATGAAGTTCCGCCGTCGTAAACATCATCAGAAACGTACCGGTCATCGCCAGCATTACACAGAGCTGGAAATCACAGGTATTTCTGCCTAGATATCTGCTGGATATCGGGCATAAAAAAATCCATATTGGGAACGAATAAACATGGCACATAAAAAAGCGGCGGGCAGTACCCGCAACGGTCGCGAGTCGGAATCCAAACGACTTGGTGTAAAACGTTATGGTGGCGAGCTGGTGACAGCAGGCAACATCCTGGTACGTCAGCGCGGCACACAGTTTCATGCTGGTGACAATGTCGGCATGGGTCGCGACCACACTCTTTTCGCTAAAGCCGATGGCAACGTAGAATTTTCTATCCGTGGCCCGCGCAATCGCAGAACAGTGAGCATCCAACCAGTACAAGGGTAACAATCTGGTTGATATATCTGGCAATTCAGGCAGATACATTATAAAAAGTCCCTTTATCGGGACTTTTTTTTGGCCCGTCATTTAGATGATCCCGGGCAGACCCCAGGCAGACAAGACAGATGCGCTTCGTAGATGAAACCACAATCAAGGTAATCGCAGGTGACGGCGGCAACGGTGTCATCCATTTCCGTCGTGAGAAATATATTCCTCGCGGCGGGCCTGACGGTGGCGACGGCGGTGACGGCGGCAGCGTCTATCTGGTGGGCAATTGTAATATCAACACGCTGGCCGATTTTCGCCATATCCGCACCTACACGGCCGAGTCGGGCCAGAAAGGCGGCGGCGCACAGATGACCGGCAAAGGCGGCGATGATCTGTTCGTGCAAGTGCCCGTCGGCACACAGATCTTCGATGAAGATACCGGCGAGCTCATCGGCGACATCACCGCAGACAAGCAAGGCATCAAGGTCTGTCAGGGCGGCTTTCACGGGCTGGGCAATACCCGCTATAAAAGTTCGACCAATCAGGCTCCGCGCAAATGCACACCGGGTTCACCGGGAGAGCGTCGGCAGCTACGACTGGAATTGAAAGTGCTGGCAGATGTCGGTCTGTTGGGCATGCCCAATGCGGGCAAATCGACTTTCATCCGCGCTGTCTCTGCCGCGCAACCGAAAGTGGCGAACTACCCGTTCACTACGCTATACCCGAATCTCGGCGTGGTGCGCGTGGGCGAGTTCCAGAGCTTCGTGATCGCGGACATCCCCGGTCTGATCGAAGGCGCATCCGAAGGCGCCGGACTGGGCATACAGTTTCTGAAACATCTGAGCCGCACCAGCCTGCTGCTGCACATCATCGATGTCGCGCCGTTCGATGGCAGCGATCCGGTGGAGAGTGCGGTCAAGATTCTGGCCGAACTGGAAAAATACAGTGCCGAGCTGTTGCAGAAAGAACGCTGGCTGGTACTGAACAAGACCGACCTGCTGGATGATGAACAGCTTCAGCAGAAACAGAAAGAGATCGCCGAGGCCCTGAACTGGGATGGACCGGTCTACACCATGTCTGCGCTGAGCAAGGAAGGTACCCAGCAGGTGGTGTTTGATATCATGAAATCGCTGGAAGAGAACTCGCAACTACAGACTGACTTCAACGCAGAACAGGAACGCAATACCGAACCCTATGACCCTACAGCCTGACAGCCAAGCTCGAAAATCTATCGCGCAATCCAGTCGCTGGGTCGTGAAGATTGGTAGCGCACTGATCACAAACAAAGGTCAGGGGCTGGATACGCAGGCGATCGCAAACTGGGCGACCCAGATCGCACAACTCCATAAACAGGGTAAACAGATCCTGCTGGTCTCTTCCGGCGCAGTCGCAGAAGGCATGGCGCGCCTCAACCTGCAGAAACGTCCACATGCCCTGCATGAGCTACAGGCGGTGGCGGCAGTCGGACAGATGGGGCTGATTGAATATTACGAAAGCTGTTTCAAAGCGCACGGCATCCACACCGCACAGGTATTGCTCACACACGAGGACCTGTCCAACCGGCAGCGTTACCTGAATGCACGCAGCACACTCAACACACTGCTAGCGATGGGAGTGATTCCGGTCATCAACGAAAACGACACCGTTGCAACCGACGAGATCCGCCTCGGTGATAACGACACCCTGGGTGCACTGGTGAGCAATCTGGTCGAAGCCGACACGCTGGTGATACTCACCGACCAGTCCGGTCTGTACGACAAACATCCCGGTAAACACGACGATGCCACCCTCATCACCCACGCCAGCAGCGCCGACAAGAACCTGCTGGATATGGCGGGCGAAGCCGGAACACTTGGCAGTGGCGGTATGCGCACCAAAGTGACTGCCGCACAACGCGCCGCCCGTTCGGGTGCCAGCACGCTGATCGCCTCAGGTGAACTCGATGAGGTATTGCTGCGCATCGCTGCGGGTGAACAACTGGGAACCCTGCTGTCTCCGGATACCGGTGCCATCACCGCACGCAAACAATGGCTGGCGAATCAGCTCAATGTCTGCGGCCAACTGATCCTCGATGCCGGTGCCAGCAAGGCCTTGTGTCATTCCGGTGTCAGCCTGCTGGCAGTCGGCGTGACCGGAGTCCATGGCGATTTCAAACGCGGTGATCTGGTCAGTTGCCTGAACGAACAGGGGCAGGAGATAGCCCGCGGACTGGTCAACTACAGTGCCGATGAAGCTGCCAGTATCAAAGGTATCGCCAGTGAAAACATCGAACAGGTGCTGGGTTATGTGGATGAACCGGAGCTGATCCATCGGGATAATCTGGCGCTGTTGTGAGGATTTGAAAGCTGGCCGCAAAGGGCGCAAAGAAACGCGAAAATATTTGTTGTCACCTCGGGTTTTGTCATTCCCATGTAATTTTAACGGGGCCCCATTGTTCAACTATGGCGGGATGTGGATTCCCGCCTGCGCGGGAATGACAGGATGTTTGCGGTTGATTTTATTTGCATCCCTTCGCGTACTTCGCGGCTAATCTGCTCCATGCTATTAAACCCCCTCAAAGACCCGCATCTACAAATTCAGCTCTCGATTTGCCATCCCCGCGTGCTTTTAGCGAGAATGACGGGTGGGTGTGCTTGGTTTTACTTGCGGCACTTCGCCTTCTTCGCGGCAAATTCTCCGGACAATAAAAAAGCCGGTCGAAAACCGGCTTCTTCAGATTCAGCAATACCCTAAATTTACATATTGCGGATATTGTTGTTCATACGACTCTTGGTACGAGCAGCTTTATTGGCATGGATAAGACCTTTGCCGGCCATACGGTCGATGACAGGTGTGGCTTCTTTGTATGCTGTTTCTGCCGCGGCTTTATCGCCTGCTTCGACTGCGTAATAAACCCGTTTGATGTATGTGCGCATCATGGAACGCATGCCTGCATTGGCGATGCGATGATTCTCGGCCTGTCGGGCGCGTTTTTTAGCTTGTGCTGAGTTAGCCAAGACGGTATACCTGTTCTGGAAAAAAAGAGCGCGTAAAATGCCAGTTTCGGCCGCATTTGTCAACCGGAATTGGATAGAATGGCGACTTTTCGGTGCGGAACTTTGTCCACATCCCCCAGAGACCATTTCAGAGGAGACGCAAGCTGAGCAGCAAACTGTTGTCATCGACCCTCGTGGTCGGCAGCATGACTCTACTTTCGCGCGTTTTCGGACTGCTGCGGGATATCACTCTGGCGACGCTGTTCGGCGCGACGGGTAGCACCGATGCGTTTCTGGTGGCGTTCAAAATTCCTAATTTCATGCGTCGCCTGTTCGCCGAAGGCGCATTCTCGCAGGCTTTCGTGCCGGTGTTTTCCGAGTACAAGGAAAAACGCCCCGAGCAGCTACAGGACCTGCTCAACCATGTCGCCGGCAGCCTCGGCAGTATCCTGCTGCTCATCACCATCGCAGGCTCCCTGGCTGCACCGCTGCTGGTCACGGTATTTGCGCCCGGTTTCATCGACGAACCGGCCCGTTTCGACCTGACCGCCGATATGTTGCGTATCACCTTCCCTTACCTGTTTTTTATCGCGCTGGTGGCTTTTGCCGGGGGCATCCTCAACAGCTTCAATCAGTTCGCGGTGCCTGCGTTCACGCCTATCCTGCTGAACCTGTGTCTGATATCGGCCGCTTACTGGTTGTCACCT
>WFUQ01000122.1 GCA_015484935.1 Gammaproteobacteria bacterium | reverse complement strand
ATTATACCAATCTTGATCTGCCTGTTTTTGGTCTGGATGATACCAGCGTGAATGTGACGGGCGGCAAGGACTATGCCAGCACATGCGCAAAGAATGGATATATAGCGAATACAGATATATTGCAAGTACGTTATGCCGACTCATCAGCAGTTGCTACTGCGCAGCTGGTTGGTGGTACTGCATATGCGAGAACCAATGTCGAGGGTGGCATGCTGTTCGTCTACGATGGTGTGCGCATCCCCAGACATGAGTTCTATAAATGGGAATCGAACCCCGTGAATGATGTGGTCACAAAAAATTATCCCCTTGTATCGAACACATATTATGTCAGTAGTAATACCGACGGCTCTGATGGCATCCCGTCATTGAGACGAGTGTCCCTGGTGAATGGTCCCGCGTTTGAGGATCAGGTGATGCTGTCAGGAGTGAGGGACTTGCAGATACAGTATGGCATCGTTGATAGCTCGGTTAATCAGGATGACGATAAAACCGTCGTGTCTTATGTGTCTGCTGGAAGTATCACCAGTGATCTGGAATGGCAGAAAGTCGCTGCGATAAAAGTTTGGGTGCTTATGCGTGCAGAGCGAAAAGATCGTGATGGCATAACAGGTGGTGGCAAGACACTGAAATACGCAGGTAAATCGATCAACTCGCTAGATGGAGGATACAGACATTTTCTGGTTTCGAGTGTCATTTCCTTGCGTAATACAGACAGGCTGGGCGAACAAAAAGCAGCGGGGAATAATTAGCATGTTAGCGAAGAAAAGTTCTTTTGCCATGGTCGGAAAGACACAGTCTGGTGCTGTATTAGTAGTGTCGCTGGTGTTGTTGACTGTGATGACATTGGTCGGTGTCGCATCTATGACGGGATCGACTCTGGAGCTGAAAGCAGCGGGTAACGCGCAGCAGTTCCATTCGGCTTTCGAGGCGGGTTTGTCACGTATAGAGTTCGCCGTGTCCAGGGATGATGCTAATCCACTGGATTATCTTGTTGCTATCCCCGATATCGACAACCCCAATACATGGCCCACACAGACCTGTGATGCCGGTGATGGCTGCCCTGATGGAAGTAACTGGTCTGCAACTGCGCAGCTGGATTTCACAGGCGGTTGTCGCGAGATGCCTGGATTCAGTCTGGAGAGTGGTCGTGCACCGGTGATGCGTACGTTCGAAGTTGTAGTAAACGCAAAGAATGCTACCGGCACGTCTACATCTGTACAGGTGCAGGGTGTGCGTCATCCCGCGGCGGGATGTTAAAAGCGATCGCTACGGGTTTATTATTTTAAAAGGTCTATTACAAGGTGCCTGACATGAAAAAGATTCTACTTATGATTTCGTTGGTGATGTTTGCAGCAAATGTGTACGCAGAGGAAGAGCCGCGAGCAGAAGATGAAGTGGCGAATTACGAAATACTGGAAATGTTTGGCAACAATATCAAAGTGTCATCAGATGGCACGGGTATCGTGAAAAACGTCGAGTGCAAGGTGTGTACATCGAAGATATTGAAGATAACCAAAGATACGAAAACGTATGTAGATGGCAAGGCAGCAGACCTTGTCAAAATAAAAAAATCCCGTGGTAATGCAGTCGCGATGATCCGCTTCGATGTCGCCAGCAATGAAGTTATCCTGATCCGCTGGTAACACTGGTATATCTAGCGGTCGTTATCAGGAATCTATTGAGTCTATGCGCATGAGCATAAGAGGTTAGTTATGAACAGATTTACACAATCAGTCAAGACAGTTATTGGTGGGGTGATGCTCATGTTCTATGCGGCGGCACCAGCTATCGCTGAGGATATCGAGATATATACATCCCTGGGCTCTTCAGCAGTATCGGTGCAGCCCAATATCCTGTTCATACTGGATACCTCGGGCAGTATGAGTGCGCAGGTTACGACTGCGACGACGCCTTATGACCCGCTGACTACTTACAATGGTTGCTACCGTGCAGGAGCTATCTACTATTCATCTTCTGGCAGTACGCCTTCATGCCGAAGCCGAAACTATTTCTATGAAACATCATTACATTGTGATCATGCATGGAATCTTTATGACACATCCGGCGCTATCGTAAGCGCAGATGGCCCGTTAGATACGGCTGGCTTCTACACCGGACAGATCGCACAGAAGAGAAGTAATCGATGGAACTATCTGACTACCCGGCGTAGTTCATATCGGTCGTTGCCGTTCGAATGTAAACAGGATCAGGGCATACATGGTAGCAACAGTTCGCCTACGCCCAAGAAATATATAACAAATAGCCGGAACGGTTGGACGAGCACTCCAACTAACCCTTCGGTATGGAATGGCGGTGCCAATAACTACACTTTATATCACTATAATTATCTGAATTACCTGATAGACCCGAACTCGGTCACTGTCTCGACCCGTTTCGAAGAGATGCAGAAAGCGATCCTGGCACTGACCGATGCCAATACCAATATCAACATCGGTCTGATGCAGTATGACTCACGCCTGTCACAGGGTGGCCCGGTTATCTATGCGATGGAGGATATCAATACCGCTCGTAATGATTTTCAGGCTCGCGTAAGAACCATGAGGCCTGGTGGTGCCACTCCGTTATCAGAAACATACTGGGAGGCGTTGCGCTATTTCGGCGGTAGAAGTATCGAATACGGCAGGGCATCAGTACCATCGACACAGACAGGTGCCAAGGAGAACGGTAACCCAAATAACTATCAGACCCCGATCACAGAATCCTGCCAGAAGCACAGTATCGTGTATCTGACGGATGGCGCGCCCACCTATGATCACATCTCCACCGCGCAAGCGAATGATCTGCCCGGGTTCGCCAATCAGAGCTGTGCCGATAATCTAGGCACATATACCTATACCTCGGATGCGAACACAAGCTGTCTGGAGTTCTTTGCAGGTTGGGCGGCAAACAATGATGTGGCCTTCCGTTCAGATGTGGCGGCACATTCCGGTGAGCAGAATATCACCACATATACCATCGGTTTTGACTTCTCCAGTGGTTCGCGATCTGAAAAGGAGGCGGAAGATCTGTTGGAACGCACAGCGGATGCGGGTGGTGGTCAGTTTTATGAGGCCGATGATGCGGGTTCTCTGAGTAATGTGTTCAACCAGATCATCGCTGAGATTCTGGCGGTCAACACGACGTTCTCCTCGCCAGCGGTGTCAGTCAATGCGTTCAATCGTGCGACGCATCTGGATGATCTGTACTTCACGTTATTCAAACCGGCATCCGGATCGCACTGGAACGGCAACCTTAAAAAATACAAACTGGATTTTGGTCCTGATGTAGATGATATGGATGGTGATGGTGATCGTGCAGAAGAGCTACCATTTATTGCAGATGCAACCGGCATCAATGCGATCGATCCTAACACGGGCTTTTTCAAGACCAGTTCTCTCAGTTACTGGACAGATGGCGGACCTGATGGTGATGAGGCAAAAGACGGTGGTGCAGCTGCAGAGTTGACGACCACACGTAATGTTTACACTTATGTAGGTGGTTATAACAATACCGCGGGTGTCTACACACCAGACGGTGCTTCGACCGGTGATCTGACTGCGACCGTGAACGGTCTGGATAAATCTAATTCAGCACTGACCGAAGCGATGTTGAATATCGTAGGCAAGCCTCCAGTGATCGGGTCGACACCTTACCGCGACACCTTGCTTGATTGGGGGTACGGTATAGATGTAAGAGATGACAACGGTAACGGTATTCGAACAGATGCGAGAAAAATTCTAGGCGATCCGTTACATGCAGAGCCGGCATTGGTCCAGTATGGTGAGACATTGAGCAAGCAGCCGGATCTGGTGTCTTATGTTGCGACCAATGACGGTTATCTGCATGCCTTTGATACTCTGACAGGAAAAGAATATTTTGCTTTCGTGCCTCAGGAGTTGCTGCCATTGCTGGATGTAAACTATGAGGATAATGGCACACTGGGTAAATCCTACGGTCTTGACGGTAACGTCGTAGCGTGGATAAACGATGTCAATCGCGATGGCGTGATTGCCCCTGCATCCGAGCATGTCTATCTGTATGTCGGTATGCGCCGAGGCGGAGATAACTTTTATTCACTGGATGTCACCGATAGAAACTCACCTGTACTGCGTTGGGTAATAAAAGGCGGTACGGGTGATTTTGCTGAACTGGGCCAGACCTGGTCTCCACCGAATGTGGAAGTCATGGAGATCGGTGGTGTCGAAAGGCAGGTATTGATATTCGGTGGCGGCTATGATGAAAATCAGGACGTAGTGACACAGCGCACACCTGATGGTATCGGTCGAGCTATCTACATCGTCGATGCGATCACCGGTGCGCGATTATGGTGGGCTGGTCCTGCTGGTTCCGGCGCTGATCTTGAGCTGGCAGATATGGATTACAGTATCCCTGCACGTATCAAGCCACTGGATGTGAACGGCGATGGCTTCATCGATCGCTTATACGCAGCTGATATGGGTGCACAGATATGGCGTATCGATATTCCTGATGATACGCTGGCAAACATCACAGGCGGACGTTTTGCCGATCTGGGGCTGGATGGCAGTATCACTGATGCACGTCGTTTTTACTATCCTCCGGATGTCTCATTGATACTGGAGGAAGGCAAGCAGCCTTATCTGGCTGTACTGGCAGCATCGGGTTACCGTGCACATCCACTGAATGAGACCATCCAGGACCGGATATATATGCTGCGTGATTATGATATCTATGCGCTGAGCGATAATAGCGGTGATGGAAGTATCGGAGCAAATGATTACATCACTATCTTCGAAAGTGACTTGTTTGATACCACGGCAAATGAGATCGGGCAGGGCACGCAGGCTGAGAAGGATGCTGCGGCAGCAACATTGAGTAGCGATAAAGGCTGGTATATCACGCTGAGTGAGCCGACTACCCCTGCATTTATCGGTGAGAAAGCATTGTCCGAACCATTGATATTGAACGGTACGGCTATCGTCACGACGTTTGTGCCTCGTGATCTGGTCGGTGTGGCACAAGGATCGTGTACGCCGAGAGAAGGCACCGGTTCAGTATTCTTCGTGAATATCACTGATGGTACGCCCACTTATGATCTGTCAGGCGATAGCACCAGGACCCGTGCTGACCGGAAGAACTTTTTGAAACGCGGTGGTATTCCACCGTCTCCAAACG
>WFUQ01000121.1 GCA_015484935.1 Gammaproteobacteria bacterium | reverse complement strand
ATTGAGTAGCGATGGCTCAGTCGAAGATATGCAGGTCATGATGGCAGCTGACAAGACCACTGATATGTTGATAAAAGAGGCACGTCTTGCCTATCTCGGTGGTGATTACGAAGCCAGCATCGCATCGTATGAAAAAGCCATCTCGCAAGATAAAGAAAACTTCGATGCGCTCGGCGAGCTGGGTAATGTGTACTTCAACCAGGGCGACATGCAGCAGGCAGCCGATGCCTATTACCGGGCTGCGAACATCATGGTCGGGCAGGGACAGTTACGTCGTGCTGCCAGTCTGGTGCTTTTCCTGTCAACCGTCGATGAAGAAAAAGCCGAAAAACTGAAGCAGCAGATCAAATCGAGTGCCAGGACTGCACATGATCTGGCTGACACCACCATAGGGGAATAAACCATGTTCTATGCGTTACGGAATCTATTTGCTCTTATCGGTGTTGCGGCACTGGCGATCGCCATCTATGCCGCAGTCAGGTTTCAGCCGCTGATGACACAGTTCGAACAGTTCGATCCGAAGGCGGCGGAAGTCTATAGCTCTATGGCGGAGCAGTTGTTGGCAACCGGTAATTCGGCAGAAGCGACCGTGTGGAAGGTCCCGGTAGACGAAGGTCTGTCTGCAGAGGAAGTCGAAGAAGTCATGCGCTTCGTCGCCAATGAGCACAATATTAAAAATGTCGGTGAGTTACCGCTGTCCAAGCAGGTAGAAGCGATGACAGGGGAACCATATCGTTTTCTTAAAATCTATATGTTCTGCAACGCCTTGACCGCCTCGAAGATGCTGGAGTACAACGATGCTTATTCTGCGTACCTGCCTTGCCGGATCAGCATGGTAGAAGATAAACAGGGCAAACTGTGGCTATACTCATTGAACATGGATGCGATGATCTACGGTGGTCTGCCTCTTCCAGAAGACCTCAAGGCCGAGGCACAAAATGTGAAAAAAATTATCCTTGATATCATGACCAGAGGCGCCGAAGGCGATTTCTAAAATGGCTGACAAAGACAAGACGCAGGCAGACAAAAAGCCGGCAGCGAAAAAAGCGGCGACCAAAAAACCTGCGGCTGAATCTGCCGATGCGAGCAAAGCAAAGACCGATAAAAAGCCGGCAGTGAAAGATGCTGCCTCGAAGAAGGTGAGTGCGAGTGCATCAGATAAAAAGAACGACAAGGAAGAGAAGAAAAAGCGCCTGGATGAGATCGTAACCCGCCATATCGGTACGGGTGCTGACAAGAAGCAGGCGATCGAAGAATTACAGAAAGAATACGCGAACAACATCATCCTGAGTAAAAAATCGTCTGCCGATAGTGGCAATTCTGCTGCCGAAGAGATCAAGCGTAAAGCGGCAGAAGCGAAGAAACGTGCACAGGAAGAGATCCTGTCACAAGGTTATATCGGCGATGCCAACGACAGTCTCGGCAGACTGGCAGATACTTTCGACAAGAGTGCGCGTCGTTGGGAGATGGTGGTCTATCCTTCCATGTTCGCTTTCATCCTGCTCGCGGGTTATGGCTTTTATCTTATCTATCACCTGACACACGATATCTCTGTGCTGTCACGAAGTGTGACCCATATGGCGACTATCGTATCGGATACCATGCCGAAGATGTCTACAGACCTGCGTGGTATGACCGGGAACATCGATCATATGACGGGTAGTGTCAACACTATGACTGGTAACATCAAGGGTATGAGTGGCAATATCGATAATATGACCGGCGAGCTGAATCAGATGACCGATCAGATGACGACATTGAAACCGATGAGTAAAAATCTGGCTAACATGACCAATACTATGGGCAATATGAATCGTTCGGTCTATGGCATGCAGCGAGATATGAGCGGGATGAACCGGACCATCTCCAACGGCCCCTTCGGTTTCATGCAGGACATGATGCCGTTTTCGAGCAACTCCTACAATCGCCCGCCGCCTCCGGTTATCTACCCGCCTACTCAGCCGGTACCACGCAAAGCCGCCCCACGGAAAGCGATACCACAACGTAAAGCAGCCAAACCGGCGGCACCGAAGCCGGAATCACGAACGGCCAGCAACAAGGACACCCTTGCCAGAGCAGTCGATCAATAAATTATCTTCACGTGGGTGAAAGCACATGCTAAATCGTCCGGATAAAGCATTACGTGAGCGTCTCGACAAACTCGAAACGCATCTCGAGAACGAAAACCCGTTATTGCTCGATGCGGTGGTGCGCTTCAAAAAACTGGACCGGGTCGCTTATCGTATGGGGTTACTGGGTTCGGACGAATCCTATGCTACACGGATTCCCTGGTGGCCACTGGTGTCGATACTGGGCACGTTCTCAGCCGGTAAATCCTCTTTCATCAACAGTTTTCTGGGGGATCAGTTACAGCGCACTGGTAATCAGGCGGTCGATGACAAGTTTACCGTGATGACCTTCGCCAATCGCGAAGGTACGCATGTGTTGCCGGGTGTGGCACTGGATTCTGACCCGCGTTTCCCGTTCTACCAGATGAGTAACGAGATAAACGAAGTCGCACCGGGCGAAGGCCGTCGTATCGATGCCTATCTGCAGATGAAGACATCGAACTCAGAAAAACTTCGTGGCAAGATATTGATCGACTCCCCCGGTTTCGATGCCGATGATCAACGCAATGCCGTGTTGCGACTGACCGACCATATCGTCAACCTTTCCGATCTGGTGCTGGTGTTCTTTGATGCCAGGCACCCTGAGCCGGGTGCCATGCAGGATACATTGGCGCATCTGGTCGAAGACACGATCAAACGCAGCGACTCGGAAAAGTTTTTGTACATCCTCAACCAGATCGATACTGCTGCACAGGAAGACAACCCGGAAGCCGTGGTCGCTGCCTGGCAACGCGCACTGGCAGCAAAAGGACTGACCGCCGGACGCTTCTACACCATCTACAACGAAGAAGTTGCTGTCCCTATCGAGGATGAAGCCGTACGTACACGATTCGAAGCGAAACGTGATAATGATCTGGCGGAAATCACTCAGCGATTGCATCAGGTAGAAGTAGAACGTTCTTATCGTATCATCGGCGCTCTGGATACCATCGCCAATGACATCGAAGATGAAACCGTAGCAACCCTGCGTGAC
>WFUQ01000120.1 GCA_015484935.1 Gammaproteobacteria bacterium | reverse complement strand
GGCCGCAAGAAGCCGGTCTACAAGCTGAAAACCGGTGACAAGGTCAGGATTCCCCCGGTAAGAATCAGCGAAAACAAGGCACCTGCGATACCCTCAAAATTGATAGCGGAATTCCACTCGCGCATCCTGCACGATCAGGACGATATTCTGGTGATCGACAAACCCGCCGGTATCCCGGTGCATAGCGGTAGTGGTTATGCCTTCGGTGTCATCGATGTGCTACGTCAGTGTTTTCCTGACGGCTTCATCGAACTGGTACACCGGCTGGACCGAGATACCAGCGGCTGCCTGTTACTGGCACGGTCACGCGCTACCCTCACCGCCTGCCACGAATTATTCAGAGAAGACCATATTGATCAGGTCGGCAAGTACTACACCACACTGGTCGCCGGTGACTGGCCGGGCAGAGAGACCGTGGATGCCGCCATCGAGAAAACCATGCGCAGCGGCGAACGCATGATGCGGGTATCCGATACCGGGGCAGAATCGGTCAGCCACTTTGAATGCATACAGCACTTTGATACTGAAGAAGTCAGCAGCAGCCTGATGCGGGTAAAGATCGACACCGGGCGTACACATCAGATACGAGTCCATGCCCTGCACCGTGGACACCCGGTCGCTGGTGACAGCAAATACGGCGACAAAGCATTCAATGCTGTAATGAAATCACAGGGATTGAACCGCTTGTTCCTGCACGCCAGCAAACTGGAACTGCATTTTACTGATGGCGACGGCCTGTCAGTCGAAGCACCATTACCAGCCGAACTAGAGAATGTTGTGCGCCGTCTTGAGTGACGTAAAAAACATTCACCGCAGAGACGCAGAGTTTGTTTTGATTTAAAACCTATTAAAAGATCTTCTCAGCGCCCTCTGCGTCTCTGCGGTGAATAGAATGCTTGTAATACTGATAATGGCATGTCCGCCGCGCCCTCTGCGGTGAAAATCGCTATCAAGACCTTAAATCTTTTACTCCACCACCCCGGCTACAGTAATATCCCGACATGACCAACAAGAACTACAACTGCCTGGTATTCGACTGGGACGGCACGCTGGTGGACTCCATCGAACGTATCGCGACCAGTCTACAGTTCGCGGCCATGCATACCTGTGGTATCTCTGTCAGCGACAAGGCGGCACGCGATGTTATCGGCATGGGGCTGATGGAAGCAGTCGCTCGATTATTGCCTGATGCTGATGCGGACCTGCTGGAACAGACCGCCGAGGCCTACAAGCAACATTTTCTGCATGAGAGTACCGTACCCAGCGATCTGTTCGACGGTGTGATGGAATGCCTGGATGAACTGAAAGCCCGCGGTTATCAGTTGGCGGTGGCAACAGGTAAAGGCCGCCCCGGGCTGGATCATGCACTGGCATCGCACGAACTGTCTGATTATTTTGTCACCACGCGTTGCGCCGGTGAATTCCCTTCCAAACCCCATCCCGAGATGCTGCTCAGCATCGTGCGCGAACTGGAGGTATCACCTGAGCGGACACTCATGATCGGTGACAGCGAGCACGATATGCGGATGGCGGCCAATGCCGGTATCGACGCTATCGCGGTCAGCCACGGCGCCCATACCGAAGCCGAACTGATGGCACTCAAGCCACTCATGTGTTTGCAGCACATCACAGATTTATCCCGGGTTTTGAGCCATAATCCCACTGGCGCATAAGCAAGCCATACACACACTATCAAGAATAGATTTTAACGGGAGCACACACTGCAATGAGTGACCAGAACAACGACTGGGAAAGAGAGATCATCACCAGACTGGCGGAATCCAGCTTGAAGGAACAGCGTCGGGCACGTCGCTGGGGAATCTTTTTCAAACTGTTCGCTGTGGCGTACCTCACCACACTGCTGGTGCTGTACAGCAACCCCGAAATCACCAACACAGCCGCGCTTTCCGGCAAACATACTGCACTGATCAATATAAAAGGCGTCATCTCGGCCGATGATGATGCCAGCGCCGACAACGTCATCACCTCGCTACGCAATGCATTCGAAGATGAAAAAACGGCCGGAGTCATCCTGCGCATCAATAGCCCGGGCGGCTCACCGGTTCAGTCCGGGTACATCTACGATGAGATCGTACGCCTGCGCGAAAAATACGAAGATATTCCTGTCTATGCTGTCATCACCGACATCTGCGCCTCTGGTGGCTATTACATCGCCTCCGCCGCCGACAAGATCTATGCAGACAAAGCCAGCATCGTCGGCTCCATCGGGGTACGCATGGATAACTTCGGTTTCGTCGATGCCATGAAAAAAGTCGGTGTCGAAAGACGCACACTGACTGCCGGCAAGAGCAAGGCTCTGCTCGACCCTTTCCTGCCGATCAATGAAGATTCGAAAGAGCATCTGCAGGGCATGCTCAACGATATCCACAAGCAATTCATCACCGCAGTCAAAAACGGACGTGGCGATCGACTCAAAACCGATGTCGAAGGCCTGTTCGAGGGACTGATCTGGACCGGCCAGCAAGGTGTCGAAGTCGGTCTGGTGGATGAACTTGCCAGTTCCAGCAAAGTCGCCCGGGATGTCATCGGTGAAGAAGACATCGTCGAGTATGCTGTCACTGAAGATATACTGGAAAAACTGGCCAATCGTGTCGGTGCTTCCGTCGCCAGCATGTTGCATACCAGACTGGTCACACCCAATCTGGAGTAGGCAATGGCAGCATTTGTCCACTCCAGCTGCTAAAGTTTGACCAGATTCAGCTATCACGACTAAAACCTGCTAAAAAACTATGTTATCCTGCCTGCAAAACTGCAACGGCAGATACGGATATCATAGTAACCTGAAAAATATCAGGCATTTAATACAACAATAACAATATAGTGAGGATTGCTATGAAAGAAGGGATTTGGAAAAGCGACTGGTTCGTTGGACTCCTGATTACCTTTGCTTTCGTTTTCGCTTCCGTGTCATTCGATTTCATCGAAGGTCTGGAAAGAAGCGCCTATGATTTCGGAGCCCGATCTTCCAGCAGAATTCCCAGCGACAAGATCGCTATCATCGCCATCGATGACCAGAGCATCGCCAATATCGGACGCTGGCCATGGCCCCGTGATGTACAGGCCGAGATGTATCAGATTCTCAGCGAGGGCGGCGCCAAAGTCATCGGTCAGACCGTGTTCTTCCTCGAACCCCAGATCGATCCCGGCCTGCAATACATCACCGAACTGAAAACCGCTTTCGAAGAGAGCAGCATCGCGGCCGTTCCCCTGTTCGTCGATGAGCTGACGAACGAGATCGACAATGCCAGACAACTGGTAGAGAACAAGCGCGATATAAATGGTCAGGCAGCGCTGGATCAGGTTGCCGACGCTCTGCAGAACTCACCGCTATCGACCATGGTCGGTGAAGAACTCGCCGGTTATATGGAATTCACCAGCATGGCGGAACAGACGCTCGATACCGACAGCACACTGGCTGCCACCATGGCGGCGACCGGCAATGTAGTCATCGCCATGCCATTCATACCCGGTGAACCGATCGGTCGCCCGGATGATGATCTGCCGGATTTCGTGCGCGTCAACAAATTACCTGAAGACAACATCATCGACGGACCGGTGACCAACCCGGACGGCTATTATCCCATCACCATGGTCGATGCCATCACGCCCGTGCCCATGATCGGTGAAGCAGCGGCAGGCATCGGCTCGCTTGCTACCCTGCCGGATGTCGATGGTGGTATCCGTTCAGAACCACTGGTCATCAACTACTACGATGACTACTACCCGTCCCTGGCCCTGTTGCTGGCAGCGAAAAGCCTCAATCTCGGTCTTGACGATATCAAGGTCGAAGTCAGCTCTTCGGTTCAACTGGGTCGACTGAATATCAAGACCGACGTCAATTCGATGATGAATACGTTTTTCTATAACAGCGATTCTTTCGACGGTGCCTTCCCCATCGATTCGTTCTTCGATGTGTTGCAGGGCAAGATTCCGGCCGAAAAATACAACGGTAAGATCGTCCTGATCGGTGCCACTGCCTACGGTGTCGGCGACAGCATGGTGACCCCTATCGATCCAGCCATGTCACCCGTGGTCACGCTGGCGCATTCTGTTTCCAGCATCCTCAACGAAGATTTCTTCATCGAACCATCCTGGGGTTCCTACGCACGCATGGCGGCAGTCGTCGTGATCGCCCTGTACCTGATGTTACTGCTACCCCGTCTGGGCGCAGCTGTCGGTTTCGTCATCACCGTTCTGCTGTTC
>WFUQ01000119.1 GCA_015484935.1 Gammaproteobacteria bacterium | reverse complement strand
GATGGTGCAAATTTGTGATTTTTTCGCTTCTTATTTTGGTAAAAAAGTGTATTGTTGTATTGTTCACTACTTATATAGATTCAATTTTTAGAGGTGTATAAATGTCAGTTGTTGCAGAAGATCCACATTTGATGTCACGAGAAGAGGATATTAACCGAGCCTCACGTTCTCTCAAAGCGATGTCCCATCCTCTACGATTGAAAATATTGTGTACATTGGGTGATCAGGAAGTCAGTGTACAGGATATCGTTGATTCTGTAGGGACTTCCCAGAGCAATATTTCGCAGCATCTGGCTATTCTGCGTGACAAGGGCATACTGGCTTCACGTAAAGATGCAAATAAAGTATTCTATCGTGTCGGTGATACCCGTACCTTGCGTCTGATCGGTATGATGCGTGATGTATTCTGTTCGACTCACAACAAGATCGACGAGTAGACCGCGTTTTACCGTAGTCCAGTCCGCTTTATAAACCGTTTTTATATCAGGTTCTTTTATGGAACAGCTTCAGCTATTGCCTGAATTTATCTCAAACCACATAATCCTTGCCGGTGCTTTTCTGGTCGTGCTCGCCATGCTGGTTAAATCTGAATTTGAGCACCAGACCAGCCGCAATTTTCAACTGGAACCAGTCAATGCAACCCGCGCGATGAATAACAGCAACACAGTCGTGATCGACGTGCGAAGTGACAAGGAATTTGCCGATGCGCATATAAAAGGTGCAAAGCACATCGCCATGAGCGCGTTACAGGACAAAATAAAAAACCTGTCGATAGACAAGAACGACACCATACTGGTTTATTGCAACACCGGAAACCAGTCGAACAAAGCTTGCCGGATGTTGATCAGAGAAGGGTATAGCAATACTAAAAATCTGAAAGGCGGCATCGTCGCCTGGAAAGATGCCAACCTTCCGGTGAGTAAAAAATAGAGACAGTGGCGACACATCGTTTGCAGGCTATACTGTTGCAACTAACCTACTAAATCAGAAATCGAGATCAGAACCCATGACTGAACAAGCAGCACCCGCACAGCAATTTGAGATCCAGAAAATATTTTTGAAAGATGCCTCTTTTGAGTCACCGAATTCACCGGCAGTTTTTACTACCAACGAGTGGAAGCCGGAGATGAACGTGCAGATCAACTCGGATCATAGCGCTATCAATGATAATCAGTATGAAGTCGTGTTGACCGTTACGGTCACAGCCAAGCAGGACGACAAGACGGCTTTCCTGGTCGAAGTCAAACAGGCGGGTATCTTCGGTATGTCGGGTTTTGATGAAGCCAGTATGGGCGGTATGTTGGGTGCATTCTGCCCGGAGACACTGTTCCCGTTCGCACGTGAAGCGATATCGGATCTGGTGGTGAAAGGTGGTTTCATGCAGGTGTTACTGAACCCGATCAATTTCAACGCACTGTATCAACAGCATCTGCAACAACAGCAGGCCGCTGCTGCCAGCGAAGATACGGCGCATTAGAGTCTGCCTGTGAGTACAGGCACAAGCATCGCGTTATTGGGAGCCGGTTCCTGGGGAACCGCACTGGCTATCCATCTGGCGCGAGCCGGGTTATCGATAAAACTCTGGGGCAATGAGCCCGACCACATGCTGCGTCTGCAGCAGGACCGAGCCAACCAGCAGTTTCTCCCGGATATCGCGTTTCCCGATATGCTCGAAGTCGTACCGGATCTGGCCGATGCGCTTTCGGCTGTCGATCTGGTGATGCTGGCCATCCCGAGCCATGCATTCCGTCCGTTTCTGTCTGCCAATAGTCATCTGTTTGATGATGACATGCCAGTGTCGTGGGCAAGCAAAGGACTGGAAGAGGGCAGCGGAAAATTGCTGCATCAGGTAGTGGCGGAAGAACTGCCTCAGTGCCAGCACTTTGCTGTCATCTCGGGTCCCACATTTGCGAAGGAAGTCGCCCGGAACATGCCGACAGCCATCACGGTCGCGTCGACATCGGAAAAACTGGCATCTGATCTACGTGAATATTTGCATTATGGCAACTTCAAGGCCTACATGAGTACCGACATGATCGGTGTCGAACTGGGCGGTGCATTGAAGAATATCCTGGCTATCGCAGCAGGCGCTTCCGATGGTCTGGGGTTTGGTGCCAATGCCCGGGCAGCGCTGATCACTCGTGGTCTGGCGGAGATCATGCGGCTCGGTGAATCGATGGGTGCGCAGCGCGATACTTTCATGGGGCTGGCCGGTATGGGTGATCTGGTGCTTACCTGTACGGACGACCAGTCGCGTAACAGGCGAACCGGGCTGTTACTGGCGCAGGGCAAGGATATCACTGAGATCCGTGAGATCATCGGGCAGGAGATCGAAGGTGTACGCACCACCCGAGTGGCAGCAAATCTGGCGAGGACCTACGAAGTCGAGATGCCCATCATCACTCAGGTCTACAGTGTGCTGTACGACGGTAAATCACCGATCGATGCGGTCAAAACCCTGCTGGACAGGGACACCAGGACCGAATAAAGGCCAGTCAGACCAGTCCCGCAAAATCCTGTTGCTTCAACGCTTCATAGACCACCGTCGATACCGTATTCGACAGGTTAAGGCTGCGGCTGTCAGGACGCATGGGTAAGCGCAGCACACAGTGTGTGGCGGCATCGCTTGCAGATAGTCCGCAGGCAAGCCGCGTGTCTCCGGCCCGAAAACCAGGCAGTCTCCGTGCCTGAAATCGGCATCACTGTAGGTAGTCTTGCCTCTGGTCGAAACAGCGTATTCCGTCGAGCCTGGCGATGTGCGCGCTATCTCTGCCCGCAGTGCCTGCATATCGTCATAGTGTTTCACCGTCGCCCATTCGTGGTAATCCAGTCCGGCTCGTCGGAGTTTCTTGTCATCCAGATCGAAGCCCAGTGGCCTGATCAGATGGAGTGTGCAGCCGGTATTGGCGCATAGACGGATGATGTTGCCCGTATTGGGCGGAATTTCCGGCTGGAACAGTACGATATTGAACAAGCTGATTCCTGATGATTAAAAAAGCCACAAGAATGACCTATCTGGCATAAGAATGGCAAGTCTTCTGCTATATAGAGTGTGATAAATACAATAATAAAAATCTACCTGAATCGAAGTATGGCATGAAAGAGCAGAGCGCGATGGAGAACATGGTTTCAGATGATCTGCAGACGATCCTGCTGGTCGACGATGACCCGTTGATTGCCGAGACCTTGGGTTTCATGTTGCGCAAACATTTCAACGTATTGCTGGCAGATTCGCGTCAGTCAGCGATAGACCTGCTCGAGAGTAAGCACATCACACCGGTGCTGGCACTGGTCGATCTGGGGTTGCCACCCAAAGCACATACACCGGATGAGGGTTTCGCTCTGATCGGTGACCTGCTGGCACTGGACAGTGGCATCAAGACACTGGTGCTCTCCGGGCAGGATGATGATGTCAACATCCAGCATGCGCTCACACTCGGCGCGGTAGACTTCATCGCCAAGCCAGCCGAACCCGAATTGCTGTTATCACGATTGCAACATCATCAGCGTCTGCATCAGATAGAGATCAACAGCAGTAGCAAGAACAGTTTCCACATCATCGGCGACAGTATCGCGATGGATACGGTGCACAAACAGATACGACAGTTTGCTGATTCACCCTTCCCGGTGCTGATCGAAGGCGAATCCGGTACCGGTAAAGAGATCGTCGCAAGAGCGGTACATGAGCAGAGCAGTCGTAGCGCTCAACCCTATCTGGCGATCAACTGTGCAGCATTTACCCCGGAGCTTCTGGAGTCACAGTTATTCGGACATAAAAAAGGCGCGTTCACCGGCGCCACGGAACAACACGAAGGATTTTTTAAAACGGCCAGAGCGGGCACGCTGCTACTTGACGAGATAGGCGAACTGCCAGCCAGCCTGCAGGTGAAGTTACTGCGGGTACTGGAGAGCGGTGAGTATTACAGAGTAGGCGATACCGCGTTGCACACATCCGAAGCACGGATAATAGCTGCGACCAACAAGACCCTAAGCGAAGAAGTAGAGAATGGACATTTCAGACTGGACCTCTACCACCGACTGGGCATATTGAACATCACGCTGCCCCCTATCCGTGAACGTGATAACGACGTTTTCCTGTTGCTGAATCATTTCCAGGATGTGTATGCCGATACGGTGTCTCCGTTCACACTGGATAGTGACGCGGCTGAACTGTGGCGACACTATACGTTTCCGGGCAATGTCAGAGAACTGCGGAACATCGTGATCAGACTCGGCACCAAATACCCGGGAAGAGAGATAACAGCGCACCAGCTGGAACAGGAGATGGAGACCAGATTATCGAGTTCGGCACTGGTACAGAACGAAAGCCTGCTGAGCAGCGATGATGACATAAAGAAAAAGATGCAGTCGGGTGATTTCTACCTCGATGGTGTCGTCGATGAGCTGGAGAGCCGGTGTATAAAACTGGCGCTGGAGATGAATAATAACAACGTGAGTAAAGCAGCTGAATTACTCCACATAAACAGAACGACCCTGTACAGCAGAGTACAGAAACTGGGGAAATAACATGTATCAAGAACATTATGGTTTAGAGAGGCCTCCTTTCAAAATAACACCTGATACAAGTCTGTTTTTTGAAGGTAACAAGCGGGGCGCAGCACTGGACGCATTGTCTTACGCCATCACCAGTGGTGAAGGCATCGTGAAAGTTGTCGGTGAAGTCGGTAGCGGCAAGACCATGTTATGCCGCATGCTGGAGCTCAGACTTGCAGACGCAGTCGAAGTTGTCTACATCGCCAACCCGAGTCTGTCGCCGGATAATATCCTGCATGTCATCGCACATGAGCTGTCACTCGAGATCGATAACGACAGCAGCAAACTCGAAGTCATGCAGAAACTGCAAAACTACCTGTTGCAGAAACACGCAGAGAACAAACCGGTGGTAGTGTTCGTCGAAGAAGCACAGAGTATGCCACTGGAGACACTGGAAGAGATACGTCTGCTCAGCAACCTGGAGACAGATCAGAACAAATTGTTACAGATGGTATTGTTCGGCCAGCCCGAGCTGGATGAGAATCTGGCACAGCCACACATCCGACAGCTGAAAGAGCGCATCACCCACAGTTTCTATCTGGACCCGTTCCCGCCGGAAGATACACTGGAGTATCTCAACTTCAGATTGCGCGCCGTCGGCTATCGCGGCCCGGCACTGTTCAATAAGAAAACCGCCAGAGCGATCAAAAAAGTATCGGGCGGCCTGACCAGGAGGATCAACATCCTGGCAGACAAGGCGCTGATGTCTGCCTATTCAGAAGGCCACCATGAAGTCACCGTAAAACACGTGAAGACAGCAGCGATAGACAGTGACTTTGCCAGCAAGTTTGACTGGAAGCCGTACGCTTATTCCGGTTTCGCTGTCGCCAGTCTGGTCGTGGCAGTCTGGTTGGGTGTGCAGTTACAGTCGTTCAGCTCTGAAGGCGTGCTCGCCGAAAATGCAAGTGCTGAGACAGCTGTCGGCAAGGTGGCACAGCTAGCAGTCGAACCGGCAGGGCATCCTGC
>WFUQ01000118.1 GCA_015484935.1 Gammaproteobacteria bacterium | reverse complement strand
GCCAGCAGCGCTCCATTCCCATTTTAATGGTCACCAGCGAAGCCTATAGCAGCCATCTGGCCGGGGTAAAACAGCTAGGCGTCTCCGCTATGTGTGACAAACCCTTTGAGCCCAATGAAGTAAAATCATTGCTGAAAAAAATTCTCACCGCCTGAACAGCGGCCCGTGAAGGAAAAATTCCCCCCGAGCACCTGTGCTGCCCCCCGGATTTAGCATATCAACAGCCCAATCCCACCCATCACTGTAACTGACTATTCAACACCACATAGTTACTCGAGTTATAACAGGTGGCGACGAGTTTTAGCCGTTCTGCATCCATCAGGTATTTCACATGGCCGGGGTTGATGCAGCCTGCGGGTACGGTCTGGTTTGCGCTTCGCAGGACGGTGCCGTTTTGATCGACTACGGTTTCGTAGATGACGCTACTGGTGAAGCCGGCGGCTGCGATGGCGACGTTACCGCGGCCATCTCCGATGAGGTCGATGCCGACTACGCCTGAGGGTGAGGCGGCATCACCCATGGAAACGACTCCTGCTACGCTGCCCTGGGTCTGGTCGCCGGTGCCGGTCCATCGGATGATGCTGATGCCACCGGGATCGGTGGTGCCGTCGTCACGCAGGCCGCCGAAATGACTGGCTGCGCAGATCGGTGGCAGGCAGCGAAGCTGTCTGGTGTTCATCACCTTGTTCTGTTGCAGGCCACCGCCGACCATCCGGGATGCTTTGGTGAGCGGGTTGATGGCATAGAGTTCATTGCGCGACGATTGTGTGCCGGTGGTCAATACCAGTGCGGGGCCGGTGCTGGTGTGCTGGTAGGCCGATACGATCTTGACTTCACCGGGGGCGAATGTCGGGATGATGTCGGTGAGGAAGAATAGCCGGCTGAGCTGGTTGTTTGCCAGTGAGAACAGCATGACATCTCCTGTGTGTGCTATCAGAATTTCATTGGCGCGGTAGCCGCCACCGACGGTCTGGGCATCGTAGGCTGAGCTTTGCAACAAGCCTGCCGAGGTGAATTTACCCTTGGCGACGGTGAACAGTTCTGCTTCACCTGCGTATCCGAATACCCCCGGTACGGCGACACCGACAGCGACTCTGGCTGAGTCGATGGGGGTCGTGGTGCTTGTTGATGCAGCATCTACCGCAAGGACCACGGCCTGATAGTTAGTAGGTTCATGGAAATGCAGCATGTCTACGCCTGCATTGGAGACCAGATCGAAACAGTCCCATTGTTGTGCGGTGGCGACACAGCCCATGAGCGTACTGCCGGGGATAGTGGCAAAACCGGGGGTCGTGTTTGATGAGGGAGTGACAGCGGGTGCTTCTCCCTCGCATGCAGGCGCAAGGCTGCCGGCTTTAAACAATTCGCTACTGAAGGCGAATCGTATCTGTTCGAGGCCGGTGCGACTGATCGGCAGGGGTTTGAGACCAGTGGCGACTGTCTGTGGTACTCCCGTGCTTTCAGGGCAGCGTCTTGCGACCTTGCCATCATCAGCAGGGTTCAACGGGTCGGTTTTATCGGTATTGACCTCTTGCCCGTCGTTGACCCCGCCGCCATCGGTGTCGCTCTTCATGGGGTCAGTTCCGAGTCTTAATTCATCTATGTTATTCAGTCCGTCGTTGTCGTCATCTTCCTGGCCATCCGGTGTGCCATCCCCGTCGGTATCATTCGATAATGGGTTTAGATTCAGTTTGAATTCCTGGAGCGTGGTCAAGCCATCGCCATCGAAATCTTCATCGCCATCGTTGGTACCATTACCGTCACTGTCAGCATTGAATGGATTGGTACCGACAGCCACTTCGTAATCGCTGGGCAGGCCGTCACCATCAGTGTCTCGCGCCTGTTTGCATGCAATGTTTTTGCTGACTCGTAATAGCGTTGCACGTGTTATTAGCGAAGACGGATTTTGTGGATCTTTTAATGCATCCAGAATTCTGGTCAGTACTGGATTGGTTGACGGGTCGCGACGAAAATTGATAGCGGCGGTAAACAGTATGGCCGCCTTTTCATCTTTGCGTTCACATACTGAAGTCACATTGACTGAGCGTGTTTCGTTTGACGTGGATGTGAAATCCGTAATCTTCTTTATAGAGATGATAGGTTCTGTCGTTTTAATCGCAGAGTTGACAACACCGTCTGGTGGTGAGATAAAGAGCGTTACTTCATCGATATTTGCTTTTATTTCCGTCATGACCACTGCGTAGTTGAAGGGTTCGTAAGCGAATGCGCTGTCGGGAATACCTGTTACCAGCATGCCTGCTAATGAGACATCGTTACGGTCAAATGAAACTCCCAGATCAGAAAAATGCGTGAGTTCACCTGTCAATGTTACTTCGCCGGTATCGGCATCCACTTCATAGACCACATTCTGTAATCCATCCAGCGTGCCGTTGCTGTCCAGTAATACTACGGGCAGGTTGACTGACGGGTTAGCCGGGTCGATGGTGGCTTTGCCCAGTGCGAGTTTCACTTGTACGGGTTGGGCGAACTGGGTGCCATCCGGGCCGAAGCGATAGGCTGTCTTTACTTCGATGCCGTCGAAATTCGG
>WFUQ01000117.1 GCA_015484935.1 Gammaproteobacteria bacterium | reverse complement strand
CATCCAGTATCTGCGCACGCTGTAGACTCGTGTAATCTGCCAGCTTGTCGGGCGATATCTGATCATCTGCCAGCGCGACGATGCTGCTTTGCATGTCCTCAGTGACAGAGCCGAACTTCTGCTTGATCTTGCTCACCAGTGACGGACGATAGACATGACCACTGATGAGACCTGCTTCGTCGACTACACGTACCGTATCGACCGGAATCGCGTAATAAGGAAAATGTTCTCTTGCAGACAGATGCGAATCGGCACGCAGCACATCCAGCAACGCCAATAAACGGTATGAACAGTTTTCCGAAAAGAAGTAATAATCGAAATCGATCTGCATCACTTCCCAGACATGCCTGATCAACTGTTGTATCTCTTCCGGACTGTAATCCAGCCGGTATTCCCAGATATCCCGATTCTCCAGATTACTGTATTCCTCGACCATCTCGAAATAACTACGTATATTGAAGATGCCGTTATAGCCACCGAACAGACCGTTGTAGACATATTTCACCATGTTGTCGGTGAAACGGTAACTGGCAGCATAGTTCAGTGCATTGGATAACAATTCAGACTGGCTGTTATCGAAACGCAGGAAAGTATGACCGAAACTGGAGCCGGGATTATTCAGATACATCGAAGGGAAGACCAGTGTCAGACTGTCTGCCGCCATCGACTGCTGCCATTTTTCGAACCGCGGACAACTCACATCGAATTGCGCATCCAGTCCCAGCTGTTGTTTTATCCAGAACCATCTGGCAGGAAACAGACACTGCGCATGCCCTTCACCTGATGGTTGCAGAAATGCCCTGATGTCCGCCTGCAGTTCTGCCCGGGGATCAGTATCGCCGTCTTCAGCCAGAAAAAATCGTGGATCATCCGCCTGACTGACGACACTGAACGTCCAGACTTCTTCTTTATAATGCAGCAGTGCCAGCCATTGCGAGTGCGATGCCAGACCTTCATTCTCTGCCTGCTGTATCAACTGCGTGGCTGTCACGGGCTGCGCCGCTGACGATGCCGGACTCGTCAGCAATACCATGCCGATAAAAAATGAGTTGAACAGAATGCGCATCGCAGGTCCGAAATGGGTAAAATGCGCATCAGTGTAACCAAGCAACCAAGAAGAATCCATGTACTTATCCAAATTCCAGCTCACCACTCTGAAAGAAACCCCGGCCGATGCCGAGATCATCAGCCACCAGTTGATGTTACGTGCCGGTCTCATCCGTCGCCTGGCATCCGGACTGTACAGCTGGTTACCACTGGGTGTGCGCGTGATGCGCAAGGTGGAAAACATCGTGCGTGAAGAGATGAACCGCAGTGGCGGACTGGAAGTATTGATGCCTTCGGTGCAACCGGCTGAGCTGTGGCAGGACAGTGGTCGTTGGGAACACTATGGTCCGGAGCTGTTACGCTTCCATGATCGCCATGACCGCGAGTTCTGCTATGGCCCGACCCACGAAGAGATCATCACCGATCTCGCCAGTCGGGAGCTGTCCAGCTACAAACAACTGCCGGTGAACTATTACCAGATACAGACCAAATTCCGTGATGAAGTCCGGCCACGTTTCGGTGTCATGCGCTCGCGCGAGTTCATCATGAAAGATGCCTACTCGTTCCATCTCGATCAGGCTTCGCTGCAGGAGACCTATGATCTGATGTACCAGACCTACAGCAACATCTTCACCCGCCTCGGCCTGAAGTTCCGTGCGGTG
Source organism: Gammaproteobacteria bacterium (assembly GCA_015484935.1). Lineage (GTDB taxonomy): Bacteria > Pseudomonadota > Gammaproteobacteria > SZUA-229 > SZUA-229 > S139-92. The sequence continues at coordinate 2,908 of WFUQ01000117.1, read as the reverse complement.
ATGGCAGACAGTGGTGCCATCGGTGGCAACAGCTCGCACGAGTTTCATGTACTGGCCGATTCCGGCGAAGACGCTATCGCATTCTCCAGCGACAGCGATTACGCTGCCAACATCGAAAAGGCAGAGACCATCCCGTCGCAGCAACCACGCGGTGAAGCCACACAGACCATGCAGACAGTGGAAACACCGGGTGTACACAGCATCGAACAAGTCACTGACTTCCTCAAGATCGATGCGTCACAGTGCATCAAAACCTTGCTGGTCGAAGGTGCTGAAGAGAATACGGTGGTCGCACTGGTCTTACGTGGCGATCACGAACTGAACGAGATCAAGGTCTCCCACCTCGACGATGTTGCTGAACCGATGTGTTTTGCCAGCGAAGAACAGGTCAGGCAAGTCGCTTCCTGCTCACCAGGTTCGGTCGGCCCGGTCGGTTTGACCATCAAAGTCATCGCCGACCATGCAGCCCTGCAAGTTTCCGACTTCGTCTGCGGTGCCAATGTCGATGGCAAACATCTGACCGGGGTCAACTGGGAACGCGACTGTCCACTACCCGTCGCTGCCGACCTGCGTAACGTCGTCGAAGGTGATGCCTCACCTGATGGCAAAGGCACGCTCTCCATCGTACGAGGTATCGAAGTCGGTCATATCTTCCAGCTCGGTAAAAAATACGCGGACGCATTAAAAGCCGAAGTCCTCGATGAGAACGGCAAGAGCGTCACCATGACCATGGGCTGTTACGGTATCGGTGTCACCCGCATCGTCGCCGCCGCTATCGAACAGAACCACGATGAACACGGCATCATCTGGCCTGACAGTATCGCCCCGTTCGATGTCGCCATCGCACCTATCAACTTCCAGAAATCAGACGCGGCGCGTGATGCATCGATAAAACTGTATGATGAACTGACTGCGGCAGGACTGGATGTGTTGTTATACGACCAGAAGGCTCGTCTGGGAGCCATGCTGAACGACCTTGACCTTATCGGTATCCCGCATCGTGTAGTCATCGGTGAACGTGGTCTGAAAGATGGCAAGGTCGAATACAAGGCGCGCTCGGCTGAAGACAGTGAAGACATCGCCATCGATGAGATCGCATCATTGTTGAAACAACGCTGTACGGCTTAGGCATTGCGCAGTTTTTTTACAACTGAGCTCACCTCCCTGTTCTGTGGTCTGTTGTTATACGGCACATTCTGTGTTGCCGAGAGCGCACGTCCGATCGAACAACCGGATCCGCGATTACGATTATTGTTGACACAAGCAATCGAAGCCTCTGACAGTTTCGTCGACAGATTCGATGCCGAAGTCTGGTTATTCGATATGTCGCAACGGCTGGAAGTGTTCGTCGAGGACGAACAGACCCGGTTGAACATCCTGCGTCGTGTGCACCGGGAAGCCAGCCGTGCCGAACTGGTACCGGAACTGGTACTGGCACTCATCGAAGTGGAGAGTCATTTCGACCCCTACGCTATCTCGAAATCCGGCGCCCAGGGCTTGATGCAGGTGATGCCGTTCTGGCTGGAAGAGATCGGCCACCCGGAGGACAACCTGATAAAGATATCGACCAACCTGCGCATGGGTTGCACCATCCTGAAATACTACATAGATATGGAACGCGGTGATCTGCAGAATGCGCTGGCACGTTACAATGGCAGCCTCGGCTCCAGCGTATATAGCAACAAGGTACTGGCTGCTCTGAGTACACGCTGGCGAAAGCGATAGAGACCTGGGAGATCCAGCAGAATGAACGCACAGTGGTTATCGCACTTTCCAGAATTACAACAGGCTGCAGCGGATGATCCCGCGATCAGCGACCTGCTGCAACATGCGAAGAAAGTCTCTCTGCCTGCCGCGACTACCGTATTCCATCAGGGTGACCATTGTGCCCACTACATCCTCGTACTACAGGGCGAAGTCAAGGTCCTGACCAGTGACATCAACGGACGTGAGATCGTGTTATACCGTCTGACCTCGGGTGATTCCTGCGTTCTGACCACATCCTGTCTGTTCGGTGAGACCGATTACCCCGCAGAAGGCATCACCGAAACTGATGTCGATGCTATCCTGATACCGGCCAGTGTATTTCAGCAGACCGTGCAACATTCAGCCGATTTCCGTCGATTCGTATTCGCTTCGTTCGGTGGTCATCTCGGCAGTTTGATCTCGCTTGTGACCGAGGTCGCTTTCGGAAAAATACACTCAAGACTGGCAAAACATCTTCTCGATCACAGCGATAGCGATGGCCATCTGATCATCACACATCAGCAACTGGCTACCGAATTGGGTACCGCGCGTGAAGTGGTCAGCCGTCAACTGAAAGAGTTCGAACGACACGGGCAGGTAGAGCTGCATCGTGGCAGTATCCACATAGCAGATCGGGAATCGCTGGTACAACTGGCATCCTCCTGACTGCCGGACACCTGCAATACGTCATGGTGAGCTGGCTCAGACACATCGCCTGATATTTTTTTCCGGTATGTAACAAAGTCACCGAAATGGTATTAGCGTTTCCTTATAATTCTTCACATCATTCAATCAACGAGGATTTTATTATGTGTAACGTAGGTGGTATCGACAGAATCGTACGTATTATCGCTGGTCTGGCATTGCTGAGTCTGGTCTTTTTCGGTGAACAGATCATCGGCGAAAATGTAGTCTGGGGATGGATCGGTGTAGTTCCGCTGGTCACCGGCATCTTCAAATTCTGCCCGGCATATACCTTGCTGGGACTGAAGACCTGCAAAGCGTCATAGTTTGAATCATCCATTGCCCGTTCATATGCGCGACGGGCAGTGGATGAACTTTTTAGTGATGACTGTTACGGCAGTAACGGCATAGTCACTGCCTGCAATACCTCACCGGTATTCAGATTCTGCGCGAAACCGACCAGACTGACATCATCCTG
>WFUQ01000116.1 GCA_015484935.1 Gammaproteobacteria bacterium | reverse complement strand
GTCTATAATGGCACCAAAGATGGCATCAACTCCGGCAGTTACACCTACACATCACCTATCGGCACGAAAACCAAGTTTTATGCCAAAGACTATGTCAGCGCGACAGGTGTCGCTAAAACAGAAGCCACAACAGCCAGAACGAATGCGCAGAATATTATTGACATACGCAAGGCACAACTCGATGAACTGAAAGCGCAAGCTCTGGAAACACAGGATGGCCCAGCGTTCCGAACCGCATTAAAAACAGCGTTACAGACGGTCATCAACAATGACAAATATTCCCAGAAGGTAACTGTTAAACGCACGATAAAATTCAAAATCGCAGGCACAACCGTCGCGACAAGAACCTTCACCTTCTACAACAAAACACTGTCATATACTATTCTCGACACACCGACAAAGAGCACGCTACAAACCGCAGCAGACAACGTAGATGATATCGAACCCAACTTCACGGTGATGGTAAACACACAGCAGCTCTACGATGCAGCCCCCAAACAGCAAGCAATCGATCAAACCCGATCAGACATCAGCGATGGCAGCCTACAGGTACCAACGATAAACGGCGGAGGTTACACCCTCACCCGCGCCTTCGAACAGTCGGCTTATATCCTGCTCGACAACCAACGCATCGATATCAGCTTCAACCCGCTCGACCCGGCTGCTGCTATCGAAGGTGTTGGTGATGTGATTGTGGCTGCGCTTATACCTTGATACGGTGAGAATGCAAAGCAGAAAATAGCCAGACAACCTGGCCATTTATTCTGACTACCTTAAAAACTAGTTCGCCAATGCTGTTGCATCATTCCGGAAGAAACCATTCGTTATGGTTATCATCTCACCGCCAGTAGCATAAAGAATCGCGCTGAAAGTGCCTTCGAAGATATTATTGGTAAAGGTGATATCAGCCGAACAGCTGCCATTGAAACTATTATCACTGACATAGCCATTGTAAGTCATCGCAACCAGCCTGAAACTGTTCGGACCCTGGCCACAGACAAAAGTACCTGAAGCCGCATCAGGAATCATACGTATCTGCAATGTCGGTGTATCTCCCAGTGTGATATAACCCGCAACCTGCCGGTCAAATTCATCCAGCGCAGGCACACCGGTCACCGTGACGTTCACCCCGTCAACATCCATCGAATAGCCCAGCTCACCAGCGGCAAGTCCGCTGCCACCCGATGCAGCAGGCGAATATCTGAAATAGCCATCGGTCACCGTACCGAAAACATTTCCACTCGCATCTTTCAATACTGCTGCAAACCGTCCCTCAACATCGGTGAGACTGGCAGATAACACTTCGATGGTGCAGGTATCCGCAAGGTAAGGTGTACCATTTATAGTAAGAGAGACCGTTGGCAGATTACCACCACCGCCACAGCTATAACTGCCTGCCGTCGCAGGAAAACCGTGCACGCTCCATTTCGTTATCGCACTCTCGTACGCATCGAACAGGCCGGTGTTGTCTAAAGGCGCAACCACATAGAGGTCGCCACCGGTAGGATGAGTGGTATAAGTGTAGGTCGTGGTATCGACAGTTCCGGTCGCACCATTACCACCAGACAAGGCTGCACCATCGCCCGTCAGCGTGAGCGTGGTTCCACCACCGCCTGTGGTAACAGGTGCAAACTGACCATAGAACGGGCTACCACCTGAACCTTGAACGTTCACTTCATTGATAGCCCCGTTAAGAACCGACAGCGCATATTCGATACCATTAGCTGTATCATTCCAGACATATTCACTACCTCTGACGGTAAACGAATCTGCAATGAGTGTATTCTGGTCGGTCAACATCAATGCCCCGCTACTACTGAAGGTGAACAGCACCTGATCACCATTACTGTAGGGAGAGCCTGATCCGGCGCAGCAATATTCCATAGTAACCACCTGTCCTGCGACACCTGCTGGCAAACCCGTACCACCACCTGTTGTGACATCACTAACATCGATATTGGTCGATACTGGCGCGTAACCACTGATTGCAGACTGCAAGCCGGTATCACCAAAATTTGTACTGACAGTGGTCACATGACCGGCAAGATCACTGACAAAAGTAGCCGAGCTGTAGAGCAGTCCCGCGACAGGGGTGCCGTTACTCTGGCCATCGATCACCCCGTCAGCCAGGTCGGCAGCAAGTTGTTCAGTCACTTTCAGTGCTGGAGTCGCATCTGATGCGCCGAGTTGGGCAAGCGCAGCCAGACGCAATGCATATCGCCCTGCTTCAGTGTTATCCAGACTACCGCCAGTTGTATTCGCATCAAATAACACAGGCGGCGTCAAAATACTCATCAGTTCAGGAGCCAATGCCTGCCGAACTTTTTCATTTAATTGATTGACCGACGTATTGGTCAGCGCGATAGAGTTAGCAACCGACAGCTGGTAAGCCAACTCGGTCAGCATAGTCACCGCGGTTTCGGATGTGCCAGCAGGGACCAGTGCACGCAGCAATGCTCCGGCAGCGAAAGGTACGGTGGTTCCGGTTGCTTCATCGAAATACTGAGCAGTGCTGGTACCTTTCACCACAACCACGACCGGCCCATCATAACTACCTGAATAAGCGATATTGATAATACCCGATGCACCCGTGGTGCTTTCACCCAGCTTCGTCGTACCGTCACTCTGATAGAAAATCACGGTGGCATCCGTAATCAATCCGAGCGATGCGGTCACATTGATCTCGTTACTGGCGACAGTCCCACCTGAACCTCCGCACCCGGACAGCATAAGAGCTGATAGCGAAAGACCCAACACTAAAATTTTATTGATTATTCCTGTTTTCATGATTGCTCAACATGCTATTGATCGTGACGCTAAATTATCAATAAACGATGTCGATTCATCCCCCCTACTTAGGGGGTGTGACTGAAAAAATGCTGTCGTTAAACTTTACACATAACCAATTACCAAATATCACTTTTTACATAACCCCATGATAATAGTAGATATTTATATAGTGGCACAATAAGTGCTTTGTCGTAGCACATAGCAACTACTTTTTTACAGTGAATAATCAGGACAGAACCATGTTAATGAAAACCATTACTTTAGCCGGTATCGCAGTAGCCATCTCAACAAGCACGCATGCAGCAACGATCGCTACAAGCATCATGGACAATAACGGCGAATGGTCACCCGTCAATCAATACCTGTTCATCACTGCTCAGTCCGGGTTGTCACCCACTGCTGGCAGTACCATGATGCATTTTAACGTTGTAGAAACAGCGAATAACAATCGAAGTGACACGACATTCAGTGATCTATTCCTAAGCGCTGGCACGTATACTGCCACCATAGATGTAGGCAGCTTCACCAACCGGAACCTGGCGAATATCGAAGCGATAGGTCTGACAAGTGACAGTTCAATACTAGCCACATCCTCTCTGTTCACTCCCTCTCCGGCATCAGGCACGTGGGAGACATGGACGCTTGAATATACCGTACCCAATGGCAGCAACCTGATCGGACAAGCTCTGGGTTTTGCTATCGACATAGAATCCACAGGGGTCGACGAAGCCAACATAGCCTTCGATAACCTGCGCATCGACTTTCAAGCTGCAGCAGTACCTGTGCCAGCAGCAGCATGGTTATTCGGTTCAGGTCTGCTGGGTTTGATCGGTGTTGCCAGAAAAAGACCTGGCCAGTAAAGTCTAAAGTATCTCAACCAGTCGAATGATGGTCGTGCAAGATACTTCTATCAAAATTTATCATTGAAACTAAGGAACATAAAATGAAGAAATCTTTATATAGCATGGCAATAAGCATAGGGGTATTTGCATTCTCTTCATCTGTCGCGGCAGCATTGATAGATTATAACGACATTACGCCTAGCACCACTATGACCCCGGGCGCGTTCCCCCTCAATCAGATCGTTGATGGAATTACCGCAGATAACTACCCTTTCAATGGATTCACGTCACCACAAACTGCGGGGACAATTACTTTCGACTTCGCATCATCGTATAACTTATCAAGCTTTATCCTGCATAACGATATAAATGTATTAGCAGAAGGTATACGAGATTTCCGTTTGGACTTTTTTGATAGCTTCGATCAGCAGATAGCAACACCTTTTTCAACTAACTACACCGGTCCACAAGGCCAGTTAGCTGGCGAGGAATATATATTTAATTCTTCAGTTTTGAATGTATCTCGTGTTGACCTGGTTATATTTAACACAAATATTGGCGGCGCAAGCACACAAGTCGAAATACGAGAAGTAGAGTTCGGCATCAGTCCTGTTCCTGTGCCAGCAGCATTTTGGTTATTCGGTAGTGGATTTTTGGGCTTGATTGGCATTGCTAGACGTAAGGCTTATTAAAGACAAATTCTGAAACTCAAATCGACCAGGGACAGGCCGCAGTTTTTTGGGGAACAATCAAGATAATTTGCTCGGATGGCCTTTTCCCTCGTGCAAACTGTGGTCTGCCCCAGATTGATTCGATAGTTTCTCTGGTCTGTCCCCGATAGTTTCTAGTCAATTTCATACTGAGTTGGAATTTCTCTAACTCGCCCAATTTTTTTTCGTTTTTCTAATTGATGGTGTTCTATCTCAAAAGTGATTGGTGATTGTAGCCCGATGATCATCAGTGGTACAGTTAGTATATTTCTCAATGGGTCGAGATGTTCGATGAACTTTTCGTATGTACCGACAGCACTATCGAATCCGCCTGCGTCTTTCAGTGATTGAGTACAGGTGATTATCACGCCGCCTTTTGTCTGGACGGCTTTTTGAACGTGGTTGAGTTCACCCGCCAAGACAGGTTTTATCAGATTCCATGCGATGACCGTCGAGTGATTGAATGCAACTTCTAATGATAAAGGATATTTGGCGAAATCGAGGCGCCACCTATCACCACTGTAGTCTGGATTCTGGAATATCTCAGACTCTTCATCCCAGTCTACTTCTCTCAGCCGTTCTTTGAAAAGGGAATTTATGGCTACTGAAAGACTCTTCGGAGTCTTGCTCTCAGTTTCTTCACCATAAGATTGATGTTTCTGGATTATGTCTTGATCGGAGATGTCGCTGATTACATCTGTCAGTTCATTATATATCGGACCGAACTCTTCGTTTCTGAAGATGCTGCCAGCGTGACGGAAGGAATGTTCTAAGTAATCCATCAAGACCTTTTACGATCATGAAGACTAAAAATCAAGGTTTTATTTTTTTAGTGAGCGGATCTTCCTCTGTAGTGCTACACCTAATTTCTCAACGATACCTACAACTAAGGCATTACCCATAAAGAAAGCTCTCTTAGTGTCAGTGATTCCTTCGAGTTGGGTATGATTATCTGGGAACATATTGAGTCGTTCTAGTTCAATCGGTGTGAGTCTTCTTGCACGCTTCCATCCTGGACGTTTGACCACATGTTTGAACCT
>WFUQ01000115.1 GCA_015484935.1 Gammaproteobacteria bacterium | reverse complement strand
TTGAACGTGAAAGGTTACAAAAAGAAGCGCAGCAGAAGGTCAGAGAGGAGCAGCAGCGCAATGCGAAACTCAAGCAGGAGCTCGAGCGGGAACTGAAACGCAAGCAGGCGGAGATCGAGCGTCTCAATGCGCTTCAGGAACAGAAAAAGAAACGACTGGAGCAGGAACGTATCGCCAGGATAAAAGCGGAGCAGGAAGCGGAGAAACAGCGCCAGCTCGAAATAGAGGCAGCAGCAAGACAGGCTGCTGAAGCCAGGGCGAGTGAGCCCAAACTGAGTGAACCCGGGCCGTCAGACGATACGGTGCAGGTCAAACAGACGGGCCTCGCCGGAAAATCAGATGATGGTGTCGAGTTCAAGGCCGACCCCTGTTCAGGGCCGAGTGCAAAATTTCTGTCTATCTGCCGTTGATCATTTGTGCTTGAAGGTTTCGCCGGTCTCATCAGCAGGGTTCTGTACCGTCGGTTCATCGGGGAACAGTTCTTTCAGATCCGCCATGCTCAGCATCGCGCTTTTCTGATCGTAGCGCTGCCAGATCTTGTCCCAGCGGTCATCGTTGAAATAGAAACCGACGGGCAGGGTGCAGACGACCCGCTGATTGATATCGGTGATCACTTTGGGTTCGATAAGTTTGCCAGCGGTCATATGTGAGTAGTGTGGTAGAGACCGTCTGTATTTTAAGAGTGTGTGGTAGATAGTCAAATGTCCAAACCTGTACTACTGTCAATAATAGAGCTGGGTGGCTATCCGGATTTCACACCGCTGTATGAGAACAGAGGCTTCGATGTGATCAGTACGGACAGCGTCAGAAAAGCGATCAAGCTGATCAGGAAGCACAGACCGGAAGTGATCGTTGCCGAGTTTAACTTCCAGTCCGACTTCCGTGACAGGACCAGTAGTCTGGAGACATTGATGTCGAGTACACAAGGTATAAGTGAGTCAAAACTGATCGTCTTTTATGAAAAAGAAACATACCACCAGTATGAAAAATTCTTACAGAGTTATGATGTGTTCGGTTCCATGCCTTTCCCTGTGAACGAAGATGAACTCGACGCCTCGTTGGCGAAGGCATTGACATGAACCTGTTCTTCAGCGATAGACCTGGCTCGCACGAACGTCATCTCCGGCGTAAGGTCAACAACCCCCTGTTCGGCAACCTGCAGATCACGCAGGAACAGATCCAGAGTGCGCGTGATAATGACGAGCAGGAGCTCAAGGCGTTCATGCAGCAGTTCCATGCACTGGCAGAAGATGCCAAGCAGTTACATGCCGGTGTCGATGCCTCGGTACTGGTCGAACTCAAACAACGGGTGGAAAAGAATTACGAACTGAGTTGCTGTGTGATGGGTTCCATGGATGAGATCAAACAGGCATTGAACCGTCTGATCGAGTCGATAATGAAAGCCCTGTTGCATGCTTCAATCGAAGATGAAGCAGCGCATGATCAGCTGTTACAGGAGCTGGAGGGGCGTACACGCCATTTTGGATTACTGGAGCACGCACTGATCGCTGATATATTGCGGACCGGCTCGCCGGTGCGTTCAGATGAGCTGGTGCCGTCATTATTGAGTGCGAGTGACAAGGTCGCGTTGGCGGTCGTACAACTATTCGACAAGCAGGAGCTGGCGACCATCTGCGAGCAGGCGCACCGGATGCTCGACGGGGTCGAAAGCGACCATAGCAAAATCGTCCATGCCAGAAAGATTCTGATATTGCTGGAGAGTGCCCGGATGGATGTGAGTTCTGATGTCCAGAATGACAGTAATTCGCAGGTTTCGTGAAAATCCCCTGATTTCACTGGTGTTGTATTCGTGGTCGGTTTTGACGAGAATGCGCCTCCACACAGCAAATCGACCTATTTAGCCTTATGAGTACACAGACCCCGGACAACCCTGATTCAGCCGAAGCATTACTGGAGAGCAGCGACCCGGCTGCATCGAAAGAGTATATCGAGAATTATCTGCAGGAAAAGCAGGCCGAACTCGAAGCTCTGGCTGACGATACCGATCCGGTCGACAGAGCACGTTTGCAACTGGACGTGGCAGAAGCCCTGATCGGCGTCGGTCGCAGTGATGAAGCCTGGGAACTGGCTCGCTTCGCGTTCGATGTCTTCCTGGGAAAGGAATGCTGGCAGGAAGCGGTGGAGAGTTGCGATGTGCTGTATCAGAGTGAACAACCCGCCTCGCTACTGGCGCTGGGGATGGGAGTGTGGCTGGCAGTGACCTATCCGGTGGCACCTTCGCTCACCGTCAACATGCTCAGCTACATCATCGATGAGACACCGGGCAAGGCCGATGGCGCGGCTGTGGCGGCAGTATCGGCGCATTACATCGCCGATATCCGTACCGAAGGCAAGGAACATGACAGCCTGACCTTCCTTACCAAAGAGATGCTGGCGCGTGTGGCGCTGGAGCATTCCGATGTCAAAGATCAGGAAGCGTTGTCGATGTGGATGGAGAAACTGCAATTGCTCGATCCCGATATCTTCCTGCCCAAGCTGGCGCTGGTCATCGGTGCCATCGTGCCGAATGAGCAGTGGTGGTTCGATCGTGATGAGTTACGTAACAGGATCCCAGATTAGGGATAGTGTCCGTGAGCTTTACTCGTGAGCTTTTTCTACCGATAGCTCGCTGAGGTCGATCTCGGGTTCTTCCGGTTTCTCGGGCGGGTGTTCGTAGACATCGGCCCCGGCTTCGGCCATAGACAGTTCACTGATATCCTCTATCGCCTGTGGGGCGACCTCGACCGGGTGTTCCAGCAGGTCGGCACCGGTTTCGGCCACCGAGATTTCACCGATGTCCGGTATCGCCTGTGGTATCACTTCTTCGGGGTGCTCCAGCACATCACTACCGACTTCAGCCATCGACAGCGCACTGATATCGCCTATCGGTTGTGGTTCGACTGCTACCGGATGCGCCAGTACATCTGCGCCGACTTCGGCGATGCTGATGCCACTGGTATCGACGGTATTCTCATCTGGAGTCGGTTCTGCGGGTTCCGGGCTTGCGGCGGATTCCGGTTCGGCAGTGTCTTCTGCCACTTCGACCGGTTCGATCTTGATCACCAGGCCGACATTTTCCAGTGCTGCCCGGTATTTCTCTGCGACCAGCTCATCGACCTTGCTCTTGATGACCTTGCGGTCACCGGAAAAATACGACTGTAATTTTTCCGGCTCGGTCTTGAACAATTTCGCCATGTTCTGCTGCACGGTTTCCCGGTCTTTGCCGGGCTGCAGGATGCCAAAAAAGACGATATCGAAAAGTGGTTCGCTCATATCCCGAGTTTAGTCGAAGCCTCGTAGAATGCAGCTTTGCTAGCTGTCTTTCTGGTTGTCTTTGCGGGGCTTGGTGAACGGTACGACCTGCGATGTGGCGGGCTGATCCTTGTAGCGAGGTCGCATATTCTGCTCGTTGCCGTTCAGCTCGTTTATCTCCTTCTCACGCGCGGTGATCAGGGCAAAACACTGCTTCACATCCTCGATAGTATTGTTGTTCAGGGGGTGCTGCATACCGGGCGGCGGGGTCGTATCGCGGATGATGGAGGATAGGACCTGGCGCATGATGCCCAGAATCTTCAGTTCCCGCTGGTGCAGGTCAGGCTTGTCTTCAGTACTCATAATGGCGTATTTTGCTACTATTCTAAAAAGGTATAATAGTTTACCAAATTACTGGGTTATTTATCCGCACTAACGACAAGCTGGTGACGGAAGAAACAGGTGTGAAAGATGCCATATTATGTATTTAAAATGAGTTCGCCGGAAGGGATGGAGCTGGTGAAGAACCTCGAACTGGTCTCGGAGTTCGAGACCTACAAGCAGGCCAAGCAATTCGCCCGGCAGAAACGTAGCGAGATAGCCGAGGGTGAGAACTACTCCATCAAGATGATGTTCGCGGAAAACCAACTGCTGGCTGAAGAACAATTACTGGAACACCGGGACAAGCCGGTCATGATGGAGCATGAAAAATAGGGTGTCGCTGGTATGGCTCCGTACAGAACGCGATGGAAGAAAACGAGTATAAATCCGCTTACGACGATATCACGCAGGTCGCCTGTGTATTCGAAAAAGCACTCACCAACAACCAGTGCCGCTGTGCTTACTCGAAACATTTCTGGTTAGCGGACAGGGAAGGGTATGCCTGTAAGGCACAGGATGCCTCGGCACAATGTGCAGAACTGCTGGCGTGTCTGAGAGAGAATTCACGTTTCTCGTTGAAGCTGCCTTCAGTCGGCAAGCAGCTGCCGCATAATATGGATATCCGGGTACAGGTCGGTGGCCTCAGGGGCTTGCAGAAAATCTATGGTGACGGGCAAACTGAAGACAAGGTTGCCAATATCCGGCAGCTGGTCGAACGAGCGGTGCAGGATGCAGGTGACATCGCCTCCTTGCCCTACAGTGAGATAGTCAAATCGGTCGCGCAATACGAAGTGCGCAGCAGAAGAAACAGAAGAGAGAAATAGAAAATGCATTACGTAAAGATAGTCCGGGCTCGCAGTACCGAAGAATATGTCAGCCTGATAGAAGGTGCGCTGGATGATGTCTGGGATCTGAGACAATCGATAGAATTCGATGCCGATGAACTGGCAGCTGCATCAGAATATATCGATGAACTGGAGAGCGGGCTCAAGGCGATCTATGCCAGCATGAAAGACGGTACTTACCAGTTCGCAACCGGCGACCTGCCATTCATGGCGATCGTCAACAAATACCACGAATCACTCATCCCGTTCAAATACCTGCTGTTACGTATCAACGAAACCCATATGAAGGGACTGGACGTTTAAACGCCGCCTGTCAGTCCTGACCGCTGAACTTGAGCATGCAGCGCCGGACCTCTCCGACGCTCATCGCTTCATAAGGGTCACTGCGCACCTTGTCGTGCACCTGCATACGGTACTTCACAAACTCGTCGCTGGAATCGAAATGCAGGAACGGGTTGCCTTCGTTCTGTTGTTGCAGGGTCGAGGTCGGGTGTGCGGGAGAGTAGTTATGACCGGGATGCAGGACGGTGTCGCCCGGCATCTCTGATTTTATTTTTTTCAGGGTGTGGTACATCTGTTCCGGGTCACCGCCAGCGAGATCACATCGACCGCAGCCGAACACGAACATGGTGTCACCGGCGATCAGATTATTCGCCAGCTTGTAACAGGCTGACCCCGGTGTATGACCGGGCGTGTGCATGACCTCTATCTCGGATTCACCGAGGTTGATGATATCGCCACCATGATGGGTCACCGGGTTGGTGATGTCGCGTCCCCAGAACCGGGATTCGGCTTTGGTCAGATGCACCTGTGCGTCGAATTCCTGCAGCACCTTTTCGATGCCGTTGATATGGTCGTTATGGCTGTGGGTGAGCAGGATGTCGGTGATTCTGATGTCCTGTTGTTTCGCTACATCGATCACCTGCTCCACCTCCCAGGCGGGGTCGACGATGGCAGCGCGGCCGCTCGCGTGATCGTGCAGCAGGTAGATAAAATTTTCCATCGGCCCCAGCTCTCTGCTGATGATGCTGAATTCGCCTGTCTGTGCCATGTCGGAGCCTCCCGGGTAGATTGATGCGGTGAGTATAACCGCCCGGATGGATAATCAGAATATAAAAATAGGGTCGGATATTACTGAAATTGCTGATAATATTGGCGTAATCGGGTAATTTCACATGGCGATTACCAACAGCTGCTTTTTACTAGAAAATATACTGGCATGACCACCGTTGCACCGGAAGAGAAACAGACTATTATGACCAAGATTGTTCCACTAGAACATGACGCGTTGATGCTGTCGCGCCTGCAATTGTTCAGGAACGTTGACCTGAAGAACCCTGATATTCTGGCACTGTTGGATGAATGCCAGTACCGTGAACTGGATGTCGATGAGGTGCTGCTCTCCACCGAAGAAGTCAATCGCTATCTGTATGTGCTGGTCAGCGGGCGACTGGTCATCCAGATCGGCACCTTTGAAGATGTGCCGCTGACCACGGTCGAGCCGGGCGAGTGTGTGGGTGAGATGTCGATCATCGATGATCGCGCCCCTTCTGCACAGGTGAGTGCATCGGAAGTCACCGTGGTGTTGCAGATAGAACAGGAAGTGTTGTGGCGGCTGGTGAGCGTGTCGCATGAGATATCGCGCAACCTGTTGTACATCATGTCGGAGCGGGTGCGTTACAGTAATCTGGTGATCGCAGACAGTCTGGAGATGCAACGCAAATACCAGCGCTATGCCACCATCGATGCGCTGACCGGACTGCACAACCGCGGCTGGCTGGATGATGCATTCGAGCGCGAGATAAAACGCACCGAGCGCGATGCCCTGCCGTTGTCGATGATCATGATCGATGTCGATAACTTCAAACATTTCAACGATACCTATGGCCATCTGGCGGGTGATCAGGTGCTGGTCACGGTCGGTGAAAACCTGCGCAAGCCGTTGCGACCTAACGATATGGTTGCGCGCTTCGGTGGTGAGGAGTTCTGTGTGTTGTTACCGGAGACCAAACTGGAATACGCCCTGGAAGTGGCAGAACGTCTGCGTGAGCGGGTCAGCAAAGCTGATACCGGTATCATCGACGGCCAACAGTTACCCAAAGTCACTATTTCGCTGGGCGTGACTGCCTACAAACCCGGCTATTCACTCGATACCATGATCGCTTCCGCCGATGTCGCCATGTATCACGCCAAGAAAAAAGGTCGCAACTGCGTACAGGTTGCCGCCGACGCCTAATCGATTTGTCTTCTCAATCAGTATCGCGTCCACTCATAGGGGTGGGGGTCATCGTCTGGAAAGGTGAGCTTGTCCTGCTGGGTGAACGTATCGAAGAACACACTGAAAACTGCTGGCAGTTTCCCGGTGGTCACCTCGAATCCGGTGAATCAGTCATCGAATGCGCGATGCGCGAAGTGAGGGAGGAGACCGGTTTGCGACTGAGCGAAGCGACACAGGCGTGTTACACCAATGAGCTCTTCCATGCGGGTGAGCGGCAGTACATCACGCTGTATGTCAGTGGTCGTTGGCAGGGTGGAGAACCGGAACCGCTGGAACCCGGGAAATGTGCTCGCTGGCAATGGTTTCATTATCGCGACCTGCCTCAGCCTCTGTTTCAACCCATCAGGCATTTGCTGCAACAGGAACCGGATCTGCGTTCAGCATGCAGTTAGTCGGGCATTCCAGCAGGCGGGCATAGATGAAGTCGGCCAGAGTCGGGTCGAGGCATTCACTTCCGATGAGGAAGTTTCTGGCGACGCTGACCGCATCGTACTCATGTTGATCCAGAAAGGTCAGCGAGACATAACATTTGCCATCCAGCCGGTTGTCCTGCTGGATCCGACTGTGCAGGAAGCCGTCATTATTATCCCAGTAGACAGCCTGTTGTTCATGCTTCTTGTTATAGGTGAGTTGAAATCGCACCGGCATCTGATTGACGAACCAGATATACAGGTCCATATCAGCATCGGTATACCAGCGTCGGCTGTTCGATCTGTTCGAGCGTAGTGCAGTAATTTCTCTTAACATCGTCATCTGTCCATCTGTTGTTTTTTAGTTGCATTTTTTTTGCTCATTTGATGAAAATATATGGCGAATCGGCGTATTGTTCTGTGATGGACATCTACAATTAAAGCAAGAGACCTAGCCCGGAGCCCCGATGCCGCAAGCGAACAAACCTGACATGCTGGAACTGTGGAATAGTTCACATCTGAACGGTGGCAGTGCGGCGTGGCTGGAAGCTCTGTACGAATCCTATCTGCGTAATCGTAACAGCGTAGATGCACGATGGCGGCAGGTGTTCGATGCGCTGCCGGACAAAACCCCGAATCAAAACAAGGTCACCGAGGCGGCAACCGAAGCCACGCACGAGGAAGTCAAAGCGTATTTTCGGGCGATCACCAAACACCCCTCTGCGACGATAACAGCTACTCCCTCGGGGCGGCTCGAACACGAACGCAAACAGGTCGCGGTTCTGCAGATGATCAACGCGTTCCGCTTCCGTGGCCATCAGGCTGCCCATTTCAATCCGATACCCGATAGACAGGCTGAACCGGTACCCGAGCTGGAGCTGGCGCATCACGAGCTGGCAGAGAGTGATCTGGAT
>WFUQ01000114.1 GCA_015484935.1 Gammaproteobacteria bacterium | reverse complement strand
ATAGTTCTGGCAACGACATAACTTGCCGCAGCACTTGTAAATGAGTCGTTCAGGTATTTCTCTGGGTGTGAGTCAAGAGTGCCTGACCAGGATATGAATACTATTATCGTAATAGCAGCCAAGAAGAATAGCTTCCTCTTAATGTTGCTTATTTCTTGCGGTAAAATCATTATGGAGCCTGCTGTCGAGTTTAGGTTGACTGTCAAACCGTGCTGAGCAGTGTATCCGCCATATCTGCTTAACCGGTGAGGAATGGTCAGAAAACCGAGAGGTAACATGAATGGTGAGCATGAGTGACATGTATATTTTCTCAGATTCTAGCCAGGCAATGTTCGTAAATAATACACCCTGAAAATGTTTATAACCAAACTCTAATACGCTGACAGAAAAATGCAGTTTTTCCATGCAATTTATAAGCGTACATAAATTAGTATACAGGCTGTTCGAAGGGTTGGAGCCGGGCTGTATTATGGATTGGTTTCACTACAAAATTCAGCGTTTAGGAATAGCATGAGATGGAAGGGAGGCTTTTGTGGTTGATTTGAATATTGAGCTAATCTATAAAGGATGTTGCACGGCAGTAAAGCAGACTAGGTCGGTATCCTTGAATGTATCGAACTGGTTTATGGCTCGCCCGGTCGATTTTAACGAAGGTGCGTGCAGGTGTGCCTGGTTTTCATGGGTAAAATCAGAGTAGCAAGTAAGAATATAAAATCAGGAAATACTATGATTCACTTATTTAAAACAGGTGTATGCATTCTAGTAATGTTATCGGCGCAGTATTCATATGCAGCCAGTACGCCAGATGAATTGGCAAAATCACTGGTCCTGGCGATCGAAGAAAGTAATCTGGAAAAATACGAGAGTTTGGTTTATCCCCCGTCCTTGAAAGCGCAGAAGGAACGCTCTGTAGACATGTACGAAAAACAAATGAAGCTGAGGTTCGAGAGGAAAAAGCCATCTGAGTACAATTCATACGAAGTTAACATTTCAAATATAGCGAACGATACAGACTCTAATCTATCAAAGAATATGTTGCGATTTTATAAAAACAGGTGGGCGAAATTCCCAATCACACCAGAAAAAATATTGGATATTACCGTGAAGGATGGAGATGTAAAAACAGGGGAATGGACCGGTCCTTATTCTAGTCAGGTGTTGGCAAAAGATAACGGCAAATGGTATGTAGTTTACCCTAGTGAAATTATTGAAGTTGAATAGGGGTAATAATGTTTCAACCTCACGCTGCTCCCATCTTCACGGATATCGTTACTTCAAACTGCTTTTGAGATGATCAGCCAGTTTTATCGCCAGCGCAACGATGGTGAACGTAGGGTTGGCAAAACCGCCGCTAGGGAACACGGAGCTTCCCGCGATGTACAGATTATCCACTCCGTGTACTTTGCAGTCGGTATCGACGACTGAATCTTCCGGGTTCAGTCCCATTCGGGTGGTGCCCATGTGGTGTGATGAGTCGGTGACGATATCACTGAGGTCGTCTGGCGGGTAATCGTCGTGGTTCCATTTGAGGGTGCCGTAGTTGCCTTGTTTCAGTCGGGCTGCCAGTTCGTCGTGCAGGTGGTGGATGGACTGCTGTTCGACTGGCGTGAGTCTGGATTCGAGTTTGGGCAGTGGGTTTCCGTACATGTCTCGTTCGGCTGTAAGCGTGATGCGGTTGTTTCTGCCTGGTGCCTGTTCGATGTGGAATTCGAGGTCGAATACCGTCGGTGGTCGACGATTGATCTTGAGTGACAGGCGATAGAAAAGCACCTTCCAGAAGTTTATCTGGTTGAGGCAGAGGAATTCTTTCATGGCCAGGAAATAGCCTTTTATCTGGACGGGATGCGCTTTCAGGTTGAGGGCCACTGTGAGGAACTGCCTGAATTTTTCGTCCGGTGCGTGTTCTGCATGCGGGTGGATGAGCAGGTAGGAGTTGACTGACTCGTTCTCTATGATTTTTTCATTGTTCAGGCGGGCACCGAAATCCATGCGGTTACTGATCGGTTTCGGGTAGCGTATACCCAGTGCCTCGGTCAGTGTGACACCCTCGTTCAGTTCGATCCTTGCCAGATAGCCTTTAGGGTGGTCCATGAAATAGCGCCCGACATTATCATGTTGATTGCCGATTCCTGCTTGTTGCTGGGTGTTCGAGGCGAGCATCAGACGCGGGTTCTCAATGCCGCCGCCGGCAAGTACGATTTTTTTTGCGTGAACCTTTATCGTTTTGTTGTTGCCGGTTCTCACTTCGATGGTTTCGATCGCATCGTGGTCGGCGTTGAGCACAAGGTTAGAGGCGGTCGCTGAGAGGTAGACATCGATGTTGGGTTCTTTGTATAAAGTGAGTCCGATCGTCTGTGCGAAACCGATGTTTCTAACCTTCAGCCAGAAGGCGGGTACACCGATGAAGGGCGAATCTTCGTCTTCAGGTACGGGCACGGCCTGGTCGCTGTAGTTGCCATAGGCATCTGCTGGCGGACCGGCATGCAGCGATGAAGCGCGATCATAGTAGGGGATAAGTTGCTCGATGCTCAGTGGCCATGCTTTTTGTTTCAGCCAGGTTTTCTCTTCCAGATCGAAAGGTAGCATGGGCATCCATTTACCGGCCCATACGTTGGTTGTACCGCCGTATTGTCGTACTCTTGATTTGGATGCGATGGGCAGGTCGGTGCATTCTATATCGTTGAGTGGTTGCACCTCTTTGCGGAGTTCTTCGGTGCCGCTTTCGAGAATTGCCACCGAGGTCGAGGTACCGACAAACTCTGCCGCTATCGACAGTCCGGCTGCACCACTACCGATAATGCATAAATCGACGGATATTTCGTGACCATCCGGTAGCTCGTTACTCTGGATTAGCATGCTGCTTCTGGATACCTGTTATTCGACGGGAAAATCGCCACGTAGTGTCGTAGCGGATGCCACTATAGCTGGATATGAAAAATAGTAAAACGATGAAACCATTCCAGACGGCATGACTAAGTATAGGAAAGATAACCGGGCTGTCCAATCATAATAGGTCACAGGGGATCGCGGTTGAACAGATCAGTTTTCGACGAGCAGTGTGTATGGAGAGTACGGCTCTTTCTATTCGGACTTGGTCTAAAGTGACTTAAAGTTTCGCTATGAAATTCAACGTGTTATTCTCCGGCTCTGTAATTTTGTCATATTACTGATTCCGGATTTGGTGCCACTTCAAAAACCATGAACACTCCCCGTTTATTCAAACGTATATCGATAAAAGGCAAAACATATCTGCTGGTGCTACTGGGGGTCGTCGTCGCGCTGGTTTTACTGTTCGTAGCCAATGACGGGCTTGATGCCATCCGTATCGAGCAGGAAAACCTGGTCTTTTCGACGAATATCGAACGCTATACCAATAAATTGATTCTGGAGGAACAGCGGTATCGATTACATACCAATGGTTCTGTGTATAACTTTGCTGTGGCGAATCAGGCTTATGATGATGCGCTGACGTACGTCAATAAGATTTACCAGACACTGGATGCGGCAGAGAACCTGAATAACAGCGATTCTTTGCTGGAGAATTCACAGAGAACCCGTAAGTCTACCGATGAGTACAAGCGACTGTACCAGCGTGGTGTGAAGATATTGACTGACTTGAACTCACAGGCAGCTGTGCTGGAAGAGGAAGGTGAGAATATCACGCTCAACATACAGCAATATGTCGAATCGAAGCGTACGGAGATCAAACAGGAGCTGTCCCAGAAAACCATCGAGAAGATCAACAACGGTTCCAATATATGGCAATACACCTATGTGACCAGACTGGGTGAGAAAAAGTACCGTCTAAGCCCTGACGATGCTGTACTCGATGCGTTCGAGAAGGATTATCTGTTTATGACCAGCGAATGGAATCGCCTCATGAAGTTATCCGATCAGAAGTTCGAAATTGAAAAATTGAACGAATTTGATATCGCTTCGAAAAAATATAAGAGCGCTATGTTGTTATGGGTGAGTCTGAATAGGCAACTGGTTGCGGAGGTGTTACCACAGATGAGGCGACTGGGTAATGATGTGATTTCCAGTGCCATCCAATCCGCTAATTTCTCAGTGAAACAGATGTCAGATCGGCGTAACGATATCGCACTTACCCTGGTCATCGTCAGTCTGTTCACCATTATTCTGGGGGTGATAATCGGTTCGATGATAGCCCGATCTATCTCAACCCCGATGGAAAGATTAAAGGAGCAGGTGCTCGCGATCAGTGATGGTGATTATGATGCGAGGATCGAAGTTACGTCTAAGGACGAGATCGGCAAGTTGGCTGAGGCGTTCAATCACATGGCAGCAACGATCGCCGCCGAGATGGCCGGGCGCGAGCAAGCAGAGAAAGCGCAGCGTCGGTCACAGAAGATGGATGCTGTCGGTCAGCTCACCGGCGGTATCGCGCATGATTTCAATAATATCCTGGGTATCATCCTCGGTAATCTGGAATTGCTGGAGAAGATGGTCGGTGAAGACGATGCTGCGCTGAAACGATTGCAGATAATAGAGAAAGCCGGTCTGCGTGCCGCCACACTCACGCGTCAGTTGTTGAGTTTCTCACGCAGTGAGGCGAATCAGGTTACGACTGTCGATATCAATCAGGCGATAGGTGATATGACGGAGATCATCACCCGTTCGCTCACGCCCGAGATCAAGGTCAGTTACCAGACAGCAGACGACCTTGGGTTGACCGAGATCGATAACGGTGATTTCAGTGATGCATTGCTGAATCTGTGTATCAATGCGCGTGACAGTATGACGGGGCATGGCGAGCTGACAGTCAGGACCTGTAATGTCGATCTCGATGAAGAATTTTGTATGCATAATCCCGGAATCGAGCCAGGGCGATATGTGGAGCTGGCAGTGAGTGATACGGGTGAGGGCATCCCCGAAGCGATCAGGGAGCGCATCTTTGAGCCGTTCTTCACCACCAAAGAGCAGGGTAAAGGAACAGGCTTGGGTCTGGCGATGGTCTACGCTTTCGTCAACCGCTCGAACGGTTATATAAAGTGTGAGTCTGAAGTGGGGGTCGGTACGACCTTCCATATCTACCTTCCGCAAAAAGATGCCAGCAGGCCGAACCTGCATGCTGGTGACGAATCGTCTGCTGATATGCCGCGAGGTGATGAGACAATCCTGGTGGTCGATGATGAGGCAGACCTGAGACAGCTGGCCAGTGATGTGCTTGAAGAACAGGGTTATCACGTACTGACTGCTGACGATGGCGGTCAGGCACTCGATATGCTGGAACGTCACCCTGAGATCGATTTGGTATTCAGTGATATCGTGATGCCGAACGGCATGAGTGGTTATGAACTGGCAGAGCGGGCGGTAGCGATAAGGCCGGATATCAAGATATTGTTCACTTCCGGTTTTGCAGAAAAGGCGGAGTCTCGTGGCAAGCATGTCCGGTTTGACACGGGCATGCTCAACAAACCGTATACCACGAGCGATCTTGTACGACAGATACGTT
>WFUQ01000113.1 GCA_015484935.1 Gammaproteobacteria bacterium | reverse complement strand
TCTCTTCTGATCAGCCGGTGTCGCTGCCGGTACCGGGACGGGTGCCATCCAGTGATGCGATATCAGGCTGATCTTGCCTTTTCTGATAGTGACTTTTCTCTCGATGCTGTCCACCACATGTTGCGCATCGTTGACCAGTTCTATCCTGACCGTCTGTTCACCGGCCGGCAAGCGGATCCTGCTCAATTGTATCTCACCCGGCAGAGTCGTCCAGCTACGTGTGTCGGCCCGTTCCGTTACCAGATTGGTGATCTTGGTGAGCAGACCTGCCAATGAGCTTTTATCATCAGCCTTATCGTTCGCTTTATGTTTTATCACCGCACGCGCGATTGCACGTGCGGTGATCACAGCCATGTCATCCTGCAGTGCGCGTCTCGCCAGCGCATCGACATCTTCTACCGGTTCGAGGTAACGACTACCGGCACTGCTCACCACACGCGCTTTTTTCAGTGGCTGCTTCTTGTGTTTGTATGCAGGCAAGGCGATCCTGACCATATTATCCAGCTCGGTAGCGAATGTATGAATCGCATTTTCTCCACGCACGGGAGCCAGCCCGTTACTCAGGATAACGACCAGTTCACCGCTGTTGCCTGCTTTCGCAGGTTTGAAATCACTCATGCCAAACTGTTTCTTCAGCTTGTCATATTCCTCGTGCATGCCTTCACGATGCAACAAGGTCAGCAGGTCACGTTTGAGCTGGTCTGGCACATCGAGCGGTTGTTTTTTTGCCGCATCGCCATACAGCTGAGCCGCATTACGATAAGCGATAATCGCATCATCGATCTCACCCAGCATCTCATAGATGATGCCGGACAGATAACGTACGAAAGGGTCTTCGTCGGGCTGCTCACCCCACTCCCGCATCTTCACATCCGCCTGTAACATCTCGACCCGCGCCGCGTCCAGGTCGTCCAGCGCGATATAGTTCAAAGCCATGTAGGCATGCACCAGCACCTGTTCGTAACGGTCACCGGCATAGTCACGCACACCGTCATTCACCGTGAGCGCACCCAGTTGCTCGGTGACACTGACACCATAGAGTGCGTCGATACGTTGTTTGGCTTTTTCCAGGATGGCATTACTGCCGGCATAATCCCCAAGCATGCGCCGCAGGATTCCCTTGTTCATCGAAGCGAGTACGTCCTCGCCTCTGGCATCCTGTTTTTCGGCGATAGCCGCAGCCTGTGCGATGCGCCCCGCTTGCATATTGCTGTGCATGGTACCGGCTTTACGGGCATAGGTAGCACAGCCGGTTTGAGACAGACAGGCCATGACGAGGAGCAGCCACAACGAATACTGCCGCAGCAGGACCATATAAGGCATGTGAATCAACCTACTTCCTGTACGATCAATCACAGTCGATACCTCCGATTACAGACCGGATTACCAGCGGATTCCGCTCTTCTCGATCGTCTTCTTGATCTTCTTCTGACCGACCCACACCTTACGGTTGCTGGACAGGTCGATGAGGTTCATGTCCACCTGATAATACCGTGCCTGCTCTCCCTTGATGGCATCGACGATAGTATTGATCGAACCCTTGAGCATGAAGTCGGCCCCCACTTCCTCACCCATGGCCTTGCGGGTACTCGCTGATGCATTCAGATCCTGATCCATACGTTCCTTGCGTATCTCCTGACGTTCATCGTCCGATGCGACGAAATCGATCTCACCGGAATTGATCAGTGCGCGTTCGATGTCGGCAACAAACGTCCGGGTATTGATGTGTTCATGACTGAGGTTTCTGACTTTACCGACGATGACTGTCGGTACCCGGTTATATCGATTGCGATAACGCGACAGCCAGTTCTGTGACAACACATCTGCGACCATCTCTTTGGAGACCAGTCGTGAGTCCGTGTCATTCCAGTTGCCGCTCAGATCGGTCACTTCATTCGCCGAGACGCGTGTCACCTGTTGCTTGCAGCCACTCAATGCCAACAGGGAAAACAGCAGCAACGCAGCAATCTTCAAATAGCTCGTATCCGACTTGATCAGTTTCATATTCGCTCCAGCAGGCTCATCCGGTGTTATCAGTACGGGGAGACAACTCCCCCTTCAGGATTCATACTCCATGCACTTTTATAACACTATCACGCTGAGAATTCCTGTTTCATGTCACATTCTGTCTAACTTGTAGCCCGTCAGCGTATTGCACAGCAGGTCGCTGGCATGTATGGTCTGCCACATGATTCAAGTCGACACTCTGATACATGCCCGCTGGGTGATTCCTGTGGATGACAAACACAGCGTCCTGCCATGGCATTCCATCGCCATCCACGAAGACAAGATCGCCGGCATCTTGCCGACTGCCGGGATAGCCGATAGTTATCAATCCGTAAACGAGATAGATCTGACCACACACGCCGTCATGCCCGGTCTGGTCAATGCCCATACCCATGCCGCCATGAGTCTGTTCAGAGGGCTGGCAGATGACCTGGAACTGATGGACTGGCTGGAAAATCACATCTGGCCAGCCGAGAGCAGACACGTCAACGAGGAGTTCGTGCAACTGGGAACCGAACTCGCCATCGCCGAGATGCTGCGCGGCGGTGTCACCTGCATGAACGATATGTACTTTTTCCCCGATGTGGTCGCACGTGTCTGTAAACAGACCGGCTTCCGCGCATGTGTCGGTCTGATCACACTGGACTTCCCCACCGTGTGGGCACGGGATGCAGAAGAATATATCGAAAAAGGACTGGCGCTGCATGACCAGTACCGTGATGACAGCATGATCACCACCGCATTCGCACCACATGCACCTTATACGGTCTCCGATGCGCCGCTACAAAAGATACGCATGCTTGCCGATGAACTGGATATCCCGGTGCATATCCACCTGCACGAAACACAGCAGGAGATCGACAATGCGATCGCCGCCACCGGCAAGCGTCCGATGGCGAGACTGGATGAACTCGGTATGATCTCGCCCTCACTGCAAGCCGTGCACATGACCCAACTCGAACAACACGAGATAGCGCAACTCGCCGAAGCCGGTTCGACGGTGGTGCACTGCCCCGAATCGAATCTGAAACTCGCCAGCGGTTTCTGTCCGGT
>WFUQ01000112.1 GCA_015484935.1 Gammaproteobacteria bacterium | reverse complement strand
TGTTTACGCGTCCGGCTCCACCAGACCCACAGACCACTACCCGACAGCCACAGTAACCCGAGTGCGGCGGCATCCATCACATAGATGCCGAGGGAGCCGAAGATCCGACCACTGTGCAGATCCAGCACGACCCGTTCCATGCTCAGACCGTTACCACGGAAAGCGATGCGCAGTTGTTCCAGTTCTCCATCATCCAGTGGTACGGTCTGTGACCAGACGATACCTTCATTCAGGATGACATCCCAGTCGATGATGTGTTCGTCAGCCATGTAAAAAAGCTGGTTTTCTGTTTCGATGACTGGTCGATTGTATTTGATGCCGAGTCGCTGGGTATCAGTGAAGCTGGTGCCGGTGGGGATGCGTTCGATCAGCTCACCGTCGAACGACAGCAGATGGATCTCACTATCGTAGGCGAGTACGATGAACTGTTCGGCTTTGACTGCACCGCGCAGGGTCTGTTCATTTTTGGCGACGGCATTGTTGTCGAAGAAGACCTGATGTCCCCATTGGGTGATGTGATGGTTAGCGGCGGCGAAGGTGACGGGGTCGGTCTCCGGTTCCAGACCGTACCAGTTCATCAGTAAGGTGGAATCGACGTAGGTGGAATCCAGTTCGAGCTGTTCGGTATGGTTGAGTGCGATACCGGTGATGGCGAGGATGACGACCAGAGCAAGCGCTGTCAGACCGATACGTCTGTGCCAGATGAATGCAGTAAACTTTTTGCTTTTACGATTTGTCATGGATATATCTATTTTTTCTGTTGCATGACGGCTCTGTGCAGTAATAATGCGACACGTGCCTGTTTGGTGATAGCTCGCACTGACAGTGTCGCACCCGAGATATTATCGATGCTGCTGCTGAGTTCGTCGTCCTGTGTCAGTTCGACCTGATCGAACTGTCTAGTGAAGAAATCGTGACGGACCTCCCAGCCCCGGCTTTCACGGAATACCAGTACGCGGATTTTTTCGATACGACCATCGTTGATAACCAGGCCGGTGGTGATGGGTTTGTCCTTGCCTATCTCGTCCAGTATCCAGGCTGTGCGTTTGTCATCCCGCCAGTAACGTACGCGGAAGCCGTTGTATCTGTGCTGCAGGATGGTTTCGATCTCTGTTTTGAGTGGCTTGTTTAACCACAATACCTGTGCCTTGGGTGGATTGTTATCGAATGCCTGTGCAATAAATGTGTCCGGTTCAAGATAGACACCACCTGCGATCACAGATGTCGAGAAAAAAAATATCAGCGGTAGCAGGGCTTTTATCATGGCACGTGATTGTATCACCGGTTAAGAACTACTATTTAAAAAGGGGGAGGGCGAACCCTCCCCAATGTACATCCTGGCAGGAGTTATGCCTAGAATTGATATCCAACACCGATGTTGAAGCCGTCACTGTCACTATTATTGGCAGCGGTTTGAGCCTGATAATCCACTTTCACTACGACGTCCTGGTGAGGCCAATAGTTGAAACCCACATCGGTCTGGGTAATTTTTGTGTCACCTACGCCGCCATTGTCCCAGGCGTTGTAGCGACTGAACACACCGAATTTTTCAGTGACTTTGTAACCGGCCTCAAGATAACCGCCATACTGACTGTCTTTGTTCAAGGCAGTAGCACCGGCACCTGCGATGTTCCAGCGAGCGTATAATGCTTTGACGGTCAGGTCGCCGGTATTCCACACAAGGTGGCTTTCAGTCAGTGTGGCTCTGCCGACATTGTCGGTGCTGTCCTGGGTGGCATCATCGTTAACCTGCATGGCCGCTGCCAGTGTCAGACCGGAGATACCTGTATATTTGACTCGTCCAGTCACAGCCGGGTTGTTCATCTTGGCTTTGCTGGCTTTCTGGCGGCCACCACGAATACTGACCTTGGTTGGGTCCATCTCGAGGCCGCTGGTGACTGCGATGTCGTAACTGAATCCGGTGTCATTGTGGCCCGAGAACATAAAGCCGCCTTCACGCCATGTGGTGGGGATGATGTGTTTATTGATAGGGTTACGCTCGACACCATAAAACCGTGGCGGTTCGTGGGTCTCGTTTATCATACCGACTGGTATCAGCAGCACACCAGCCTTGATGCTGGTCGTGTCAGTCAGACCGATGTCTACATAAGCCTGTTCGATAGCGACAGCACCGTCATTGGTATCACCTGCGCAGTCGACGGTTTCGCCACCAGCAAAACCGCCGACGGGTACCTCAAAAGAGCAGCCGTTTTTGTCTGCTGCCAGAGAATGTTCCAGTTCGAGTTCTGAAAAAAACCGGATGCGGTCACTGAATTCATGGCCGAAAAACAAGACGAATCGATGAAAATTGATCTGTTTCTTTTGAGATGATGCGCCGTTACTCAGGTTCTGGTAGTGCAGTTCACCATAACCACCGACCGTGGTGCGGTTGTCATCAGAGGATGTGTTGTTTTCCAGTGCGCTGGCGAGTTGGTCGAACTGCAGTTTCAGTTCATTAAATTCTTCATCGGTGACAGCCTGTGCGATGGCAGGTGCGACCATAGAGATGCTCAAAGAAGTG
>WFUQ01000111.1 GCA_015484935.1 Gammaproteobacteria bacterium | reverse complement strand
GACATAGGTGCCGAGGTGTTCTACCCGCGCATCGAATTCTGTACCGATAATGGTGCCATGATCGCCTATGCCGGCTGCCTGCGCCTGATGGCCGGGCAGACCCAGCCTCTGGATATCGACGCGCGTGCACGATGGTCGATCGAAGAACTGGAAAAAATATAGTTTGAGAAAAGAGCGTTTAACTGCGCTCATCCGCAGACGAACGCTCTTCACCTGCTTCCACTGACTCTTTACTGGCGATCGCATCCTCGGAACCATCCAGCAGCTTGCGGATGTTACTGCGGTGCCGCCAGATCAGCAGCAGTGACATCACACCACTGAGCCAGACCACTTCATTCGCAGAAGCGAAAAACCACAGATAGACCGGTGCCAGCACGGCGGTGATCAACGCCGCCAGTGATGATATCTTGAATACCTTGGCGAACAGCAACCAGCTAAGCAGTGTGGCGACACCCGCCATCCAGTTGATCGCCAGCAGGGCACCGAAGAATGTCGCCACGCCTTTGCCGCCCCGGAACTGAAAAAACAGCGGGTACAGATGGCCGAGGAAGGCACCCAGACCAGCGAGCACCAGGTTGATCTCGCCGGGTTCGATGAAGCGGGCGATGAGCACCGCGACCACCCCCTTGAGCATGTCACCCAGCAGGGTGATCGCTGCCGCCTTCTTGCCGCCATGACGCAATACATTGGTGGCACCGGGATTGTTCGAGCCGACTGTGCGCGGGTCGGGCAGGGAGAGCAGACGGCATACGATGATGGCGCTGGAGATCGAGCCCAGACAGTAGGCGACGATGAACAGGATGGCACTGGTGGCGGTCAGGTCGCTGGTGAATTCTGCAAGCATTGTCTCTGGTGTTTTGTCTATCAGGCTGTAAGATTCGCGCAAGCATACACCAGCCTGCAAACCATGTTCCAGTAAAGCGATCGAGAATGAGTGAATCCGCCGATACCGCCGAGAGTAAAGTGACCTGTGTCTTCGTCCACGGCTGGGCGATGAACAGTGCCGTGTGGCAGGACTGTCTCGCCTGTCTGCCAGCGTGGGTCGATGCCATCGTGGTCGATCTGCCGGGGCATGGCAGTATGGCGGATGTGACAGCGGCATCGCTGGATGACTATGTCAGAGTCGTGGCGACACTGGTCAATCGACCGGTGGTCTGGGTCGGCTGGTCGCTGGGTGGTCTGGTCACATTGAAGCTGGCGGAGCGCTATCCGGAACGGGTAGCTGGCTTGTTTCAGGTGGCGGCGACGCCTTGTTTCGTGCAGCGGCCAGAGTGGCCACATGCAGTTAAAACCGGTGTGTTCGAACAGTTTGCGGGCGCGTTGAGCGAAGATGTGGAACGCACACTGAAACAGTTTCTGGCGTTGCAGGTGATGGGCGATAGTGATGCACGACAATCGATGAAAGTATTACAGGCAGCGATAAGCAGACGCGGCCTGCCTTCGCAGCAGGCCTTGCAGTCGGGATTATCGATACTGCAACAGACCGACCTGCGTGACCTGCTCGGTCACATGCGCACGCCGGTCGAATGGCTGCTGGGAGCGCAGGATGCGCTGGTGCCGGTCGCGGTCGGAGCCGACCTGCAGCATCTGAATCCCTACATCGAGTTGCACACACAAGCACATGCCGGGCATGCACCTTTCATCTCGCATCCGCAGGAATTCGCTACGTATCTGAGTAACTTCCTGCAGAAAGTGACGTCATGAGCGGGAGCGAATCCTCTTTTGATCTTGCCCGGGTGCGTAGTTCGTTCGATAGAGCGGCATCGACCTATGAACGGGCGGCGGTGTTGCAGAACGAGATCGCTCGCAGGCTGGTCGAAGCGCTGGATCTGGTGAAACTCGATGCACGTCGTATTCTGGATGCCGGTTGCGGTACCGGTGAATCTTATCGCCCGTTACAGAAAAGATACCCGAAAGCCGGCATCGTGGCACTGGATATCGCCGAGGCCATGCTGTTGCAGACACGAGCCAAAGGCAGTCTGTTCAACAAGCCGGACTGTGTGTGTGCGCAACTGGAACGATTGCCCTTTGTCGATGACAGTTTCGATCTGGTGTTTTCCAATCTCGCCATCCAGTGGTGCAGTCATCTGCCCGATGCGCTGGCTGAGATGCATCGAGTACTCAAGCCGGGGGGCTTGGTGATGTTCACCAGTTTCGGTCCGGACACGTTAAAAGAGCTGCG